>JBBDXZ010000052.1:0-38200 GCA_040902075.1 Gemmatimonadaceae bacterium | reverse complement strand
CGAGCGCGACGCCTTCGACACGATTGAAACGAGCGAAGTCGCTGATTCCCCGTCCCGAAAGCGCTGACCCGCGGGCCCGTCGAAGTGCTTGCCCGCGCACCAGCGCTCGGACTTCCGCCTGCACCCTCCGGACTTCGTCTGCCGATGAGGCTCGGATGTCTGGCGGAAGCGAATCGAGAATCCGCGCGCTCGGCCACTGATGGGCACGGAGCACCTGCGCCGGCGCCTGGACGATCTCCGGCCCAGCGAAAACCGCGGCGGACAGGCCCGTGTTGAGTTGGTAGTCGGTGATTTCCCACCGGCCCCGGATGATTCCCCGAACCGGATAATCCATCCAGGTTGCCGTTCGCCGAATCTCGATTTCCTGGCGCCGAGGCAGCCAGAACGTCTCGCCCACCAAGCCGTTTTCCAGCACGACGAACAGGTCCTCGAGCTGCTTATCGAGGAACGCCGCGCGGGTGAAGCTCAGCGCCATTCGCACGACCTGTCCGTTGTCACGATCGAGATACAGCGCGCCGATGACCCGTGGTTGCCGATCGTTCTTTGGGCGGACCTTTACTTCGTGAACGGCGATGACGCGCCCGGGCGTGGTGATTCGCAGCGAGTCGGTCAAGGCGAAGTCGTACTCCCCGAGGCCGACATTCGAAAGCGGATGCGGAACGTCCTGGACCTCGTCGCCATCACCAAGCCGGATGACCGCCGGGAAGTTGTTCTGGACGATCCCGAGGTGGTCTCGGTGGTAGTTGATGTCGGTGGGCAACAACGTCGTGTCACGGCGCCCGACGATGCGTTGCTTGCTGAGATTCGGGGCGCGCCAGTACACTTGAAGCGCGAGCTCGTCGGCCTTCACGACCTGTGGCGGCTCACGGAACCCCTCGCCCAGCTGCGCGAGAAACGTCAGATATCCGTGCGCTGTGGCGTGGTAGTCGACGAGTCCGCTGTCCGCGAGCTGCTGTGCGCGCCGATCGGTCGCCTGCCGAACGAGCGTCAGTGCGCGCGGGTCATTCCACTGCTGTGCGCCTATCTCTGGGATGGCGACACCAGTCGCAATGAGCTGAAGGATCGCCAAGCCGAGCACCACGCGGAGGCGAACGGCCTCGGCATTGCCGCGCACGCGCAGGTGAGAACGAGCTGATAGCCAGCGTAAGGAATAGGCTTGCAACGACTCGTTACGCCCTTATCGCTCAGGTGTTGTCGATTGCGACGCTGATATCATCTATGTCGGTATCTGCAAACACGCCTTTGGCCTCTCGAAATGCGGCGCGAAAGCACTCAGGATGAAGCCAGAATTGGGCATTTCCATGTGCTCGAGAATTGGTCACAATCGGGATCATTCGCTCGCCGAAAGGCTGCAAGCAGTATATGCAGACTTGATCAATCGAAGACTCCATGATGAGCGACAGCGGGCCAGGTGATTAGGGACGCGACCTGCTGGTCATCTTTGCGATCGGACGGTTTGACAAATACAAGTCAATCGAGCGCACCATACCAACGCCGGAGATTTCGCGCGGCGGCGCTAGCTGAAGACGCTTAACCCATTGATGTGCGCGATCGACCTCTCCGGTCCGCCACGCCGTCGGCACTGCATGGTTAGGAACTCGCAAACTATGTGCTCTTGTGACGGAAGTAGGCTCTGTTTGGCGGGCGATCAAGAGAGTAAACGTAGCCGATGCCAACGAACGACCATCTGCCGACGCGGGCAGGAGGATAACATCTGGTTGGCCCTTTAACGCCCGAATCACGAGAGCGACATCAGCGTTTTCCGCGGGTTCCGGCAGCGCCTCAACGAGCGCCACGACGACTCGCGATCTAATAGCGTTCTGCGCATGACTCGACTGAGGTACAAGCACCGCGCCCAGTATGGTCGCGCACAGGGGGAGTACGACTCGGACCGCAAACAGCAGCCTGTACATAGAACGATGCCTCCTGGTTTCCGCGCAGCCCGTCGACGGACTATTCGCACACGCTCGCATAGCCTTCCCACCAAACGTGCCAACCAGTGCCGTCTCCGTAGTTGATCTCGATGAAAACGTACTCTTGATGACAGTTGAGGCCATCGCCACTACCTCCGCCGCCACCGCTTCCGCTGCTTTGGGTGCGCAGCTGGTCGTCTTTAACCTCGACTCCGTAATAGGTGAAGAAGTGGACATTCGTCGTCGCGCAATATCCGCGCGCTTCCTTAATTCGGATTTTTGCCGGAGAGTTGCCCCTGTCAACATTAACGGCGTCCCACCAGCCGGTTGGAGACTGCGGCCAACTATAGATTGCTTGGCTCGATGGGAGATAGATAAGCGAAGCGAGCCAGTTAATGTTCCAGCGGCCGATGGAACTGAACCGATACATGAATCGGGTGTTTGGATCGCGAACGAATCCGGTTGTCGTACCCTCGATCCAACGTGGGCAAGGCGCGCTCTCCTCATTCGATTCGTAAGCCGCAGCCTCCAACATCAACTCGCCATCAGCTTCTTCGTGGTAGGCCCAATATCCCGTACTTCCGGAACCGTCAGTGTTGCACTCGGGATCGGGAATGATCTGCTGCTCGCAGTCAGTCGACATTGAGAAAGACGTCGACCGAAGAGGCTTGAGAAGATCATTTGACGGCGTCGGTCCGTGGTCGGCGCACGCCGACACCAGCAGCGTCACCGATATGGCTGCGAAGGCCCGTACCTTCATAATCCTGAGCGTCATTGTTCGCCCTCGCAGGCAGAGGAAGCACAGTACTGACCGCGACGATGCTTTCAAGAGGTCACGTTGTCAAGTTGACTCCCGCTCTTGATTGTGGAATGCAGTTCCGTTCGATCGCAGCGGCATCATTCGTCGCTGAGAGTCAGACATTCTGCGTTTACGTAAACAGGCTGGACGCACACAACTCATTCCCTCTCTCCTTAGGGCATGCTCGTTCCGATCTGGCGTGAGGTGCCGTTCGATCTCGACACCCCCGTGGCGGCGTTCGCCAAGCTGCGACGAGGCCCTTTCTCGTTTCTCCTGGAATCCGCGCCGGCCGGGAGTGACACCTGGTCGCGCTTCACGTATTTCGGCACGGAGCCGCGAGCGGCCTGGCGCCTGAGCGCCGGCGTCGTGCACGAATGGACGCCCGATCGCGGCTGGCACGGAGAGCGTCGCCCGAAGGATCCGCTCGCCGATCTCGAATCGCTGCTGGGGCGCGATCCCGCCGCCGGGGAGGCCGAGCTCAGTGCGGCGTGCGGCGGCTTCTGGGGTGGAGCGGTTGGGTACTTCGGCTATGACGTGGTGCGGTACATCGAGCGGCTGCCAAGTACGCCGCGCGAAGCGCTCGACGTTCCGGACGCGCTCTTCGTGCTCACTCGCGTGCTGGTCGTGGTGGACAACCTGCGCTCGCGCGCCATACTGGCCGCGGCGGTGCCGGTTCCCGAGGGCGCTTCGGACTTGTCGCTGCGACGCCTCCGGGAGGAGGCCGAACGCGATCTCGACGCGACGGAGAAGCGCCTCAAATCGCGCTCGGCATTGCGGCCTCTCGCGGCCGACGACGCCGCGCCTCCCGCCACCGGCTACTCGAGCATCGAGCGAGCGGACTTCGAGCGTGACGTGCAGCGCATCAGGGATTACATCGTCGCCGGTGACGCCTTCCAGGTGCTGCTCGCGCGTCGGATCTCGATGCCGCACGATTTCGATTCGACCGACCTCTATCGCGCGCTGCGGACGCTCAATCCGTCGCCGTACATGTTCCACCTCCAGCTCGATGGGATGGAGCTCGTGGGAAGCTCACCTGAGCTTCTGTTGCGGGTGCAGGACGGGCGGATCATCGTGCGCCCGATCGCCGGCACGCGCCCGCGGGGCGGCTCGCCGCAGGCGGACGCGCGCTTGGCTGACGAGCTGGGCGCCGACGAGAAAGAGCGCGCCGAGCACCTCATGCTCGTGGACCTGGGACGCAACGACGTGGGCCGCGTCGCACGCTTCGGAACGGTTCGCGTCACCGCGCTGATGCTCGTGGAGCGGTACTCACACGTGCTCCATCTGGTGAGCGAGGTGCAAGGCGATCTGCGTCACGATGTGTCGGCCATGGACGCGTTGCGCGCCACCTTTCCGGCCGGCACTATGACCGGAGCGCCGAAGGTTCGCGCCATGGAGATCATCGACGAGCTCGAGCCGGAACGGCGCGGACCGTACGCGGGAGCCGTCGGGTACATCGCCGCGGGCAGCGGCCGCATGGACCTGGCGATTACCATTCGCACGTGCGTGATCGCGAACGGAGTCGCGTCCGTGCAGGCAGGAGCGGGTATCGTTCACGACTCCGTCCCCGCCCGCGAGTGGGAAGAGACGGAGAGCAAGGCAGGAGCGCTGTTGGCCGCCATCGGACGTGTCCGGGCCGCGGAGCGCTGACTAGGCAGAAGTAGGGCGCGCTTTCATATTCATCCCAACCCATGCGCTTCAAGCTCACCAGCGCGGACAATCTGCAGACGTTCGAGCTCAAGTCGGGCCCGACGCAGGTGGTCGGACGCGCGCCGACCAGCGACGTTCCGGTCTTCGACCCGACCATTTCGCGCCGGCACGCGGAGTTGGTGACGAACGAGAAGGGGGTCGAGGTGCGCGACCTGGGATCCAGCAATGGGACGTTCCTGAACGGCTCTCGCGTCGAGACGTGTACCGTGACGGTCGGTGACACGATTACGTTCGGGAAGGTCGCGTTCAAGCTTCAAAATGTTGCCGCGGCGCCGCCACCGGCTCCCCCGGCCGACAAGATGCCCGCGGGCGCGACGATCGTTCGCCAGCTGCCGGTACGGAACACGCCGGGAACGGCCTTTCAGGCGATCAAGTCCGGTGAGCAGGCCGCCGTCTCCACGGCGGAAGACAAGATTCGCGAGAAGCTTTCGATCCTGCTCGACGTGTCCACGGAGCTCGGGCGCGCAGTCGAGACGGATGTGCTCCTCCAAAAAGTCGTCGAGAAGGCATATGCGATCATGACCGTCGATCGCGTTGCGATTCAGTTGCTGGACGAGAACAACATCCTGGTCACGAAGATCGCACGCGACAAACGCGGTGGCGACCAGCCGCGCGCCGTGCCGCAGTCCATCGCGCGCAAAGCCGTCGAAGACAAGGTGGCGCTCATCGCCGACGACGCGGGCCAGGATCAGCGCTTCGGCGGCCAGTCGATCCTCATGCAGCAGGTGCGCTCGGCGATCTGCTCGCCGCTCGTGAGCAGCGAGAACCACGTGCTCGGCGTGCTCTACGTCGACAACGTGTCCACGTCGCACAAGTTTAACGAGGACGACCTCGAGTTCGTGATCGCCTTCGCCGGCATCGCCGCCGCCGCCATCGACAACAGCCAGCAGCGCGAGCGCGCCCGGCAGGAAGGGATCAAGCGCAGCAACTTCGAGCGCTATTTCACGCCGCAGATCGCGCAGCGAATCGCTGCCTCCGAGGGCGCCACCCGTCTCGGCGGCGACAAGCGCGAGATCACGGTGCTCTTTTCGGACATTCGCGGGTTCACGGCATTGTCGGAGACCATGCCCGCCAGCGAGATGGCGACGCTGCTCACCGATTACTTCACCGAGATGGTGGAGTGCGTGTTTAGGAACGAAGGAACGCTGGACAAGTTCATCGGCGACGCCGTCATGGCGCAGTGGGGCGCGCCGATCGGAACACCGGAGGACGCTGACAAGGCGATGAGCGCCGCGATCGAGATGATGGAGGAGCTCGGGAAGTTGAACCGGAAGTGGCTCGACGAAGGTCGCCCCGCGCTCCAGATCGGCATCGGAATCAACCACGGCGAGGCATTCGCGGGAAACATCGGATCCGAACGGCGACTGGAGTACACCGTCATCGGCGACACGGTCAACACCGCGAGCCGGCTCTGCTCGGCCGCGGGGCCCGGCGAGATTCTCATCTCGGAGGATCTCAGCAAAGTGCTCACGAAAAAACCGAAGCTCGTCGCCATCCCACCGATGGAGCTCAAGAACAAGTCTCAGCCGGTCAAAGTCTATAAAGTCATCATCTGATGCATCCACCGGGGTTCGAGCGACTGCTTCTGGGACACGCAGTAGCAGTTGCTCGCTCCGACGTCGCGGTCAGCGTTCGAAAGTCGCTCGTCAACGCGGATGGCACGCGATCCACGCTCCACGAGTACGCCGCCCGGCATCCCGGTGCCCGGTTGCTGCATGGACGGGGGGCCGCCTACGCGGTGCCGCTCCCGCACCCGCAGAGCGGTGTGCGCGTCGTCATCCGGCACAACCGTCACGGCGGATTCCTGGCTCCGCTCACCGGCGATCGGTTTCTCCCGCCCACGCGCGCGCCCTATGAGCTGGAGACGTCGCTCGCCCTCACCAAGCTGGGCGTGCCGACTCCGGAAATCGTGGCGTACGCGGTGTATCCTCCTGGCGGGCTTCTGCAGCGCAGCGACGTCTGCTCGCGCGAGATCCCCGCGAGCAGCGATCTCGCGCAGATACTCACCGGTCAGGGAAGCAACGAACGCGCGGCGGCCTTTGCCGCCACGGCGCACCTGGTCGCGGCGCTCGCAGGGGCCGGGGCGCGCCATCAGGATCTCAACGCCAAGAACGTCCTGTTGACCTACGAGACCGCCTATGTGCTCGACGTGGATCGCGTCACGCTAGGCGGGGACCCGGAGAGCGCCCTGACGGCCAACCTCATGCGTCTGGTCCGCTCGCTGAGAAAATGGCGCGACCAATTCGGCGCCCGCGTGACGGAACGCGATATTTCCGAGCTGGAGACCAACTCGCGACGCGCCATGCAGCGCACCTAGTCGTCACGCCGTCACGCAGGAGATCCGTCCGTGCCCTCGCCGTCTTCCCGTCTCACGCCTCTCGCACCTCTCGCACGCATCAACATCGCGTTCAGACGGCTGAAGGCGCGCGCCTGGGAGCGAAGCGGGCGAATCCCGCACGCCTACGGATACAACGCCGCACGATGGTTCGGTATCGAGCGAGACATCACACGCGGTGATGGACGCTACGGCTGGGACGGCGGCGGCCTCGACGAGCGCGCCGTCGAATACCCATGGCTGTTCCACCGCATGGCATCGCTCGGGCACTCTCCAAAGCGTGTGCTCGACGCCGGATCGATCCTGAACCACGAGCGGGTGCTCCGGTGGTGGCGCGCTGCCCAGTTTCCGCCGGTGTCGATCGTGACCTTGGCGCCCGAAAAGCGTTCGTATATCTCGGAGATGGTGCGGTACGAATTCGCCGACTTGAGGCTTCTGCCCTATCGAGACGAGTGGTTCTCCGTCGTCGTGAGCCTTTCGACGATCGAGCATGTCGGGATGGATAACACGGGGTATGGCGCCGCGGCGGAAACGAGCAGCGACTCCGGCGCGGACGCCCTCCGCGCCGTGTCCGAGCTGCGCCGCGTTACGACGTCCGGAGGAACATTGCTCTGGTCCGTGCCCTTCGGCGCGCGCGCGAGTCGGGGATGGTTTCGCATCTTCGATGAATCCGATGTCAACCGACTCATGTCCGCGCCGGGTTGGACTGGCGCACGTGCCCGATTCTTCCGCTCTACACGCGATGGTTGGCGGGAAGGCTCAGCGGCTGATGCCGCGACTGCCGGTTACAATGAGCCGTCGGGCCAGCCCGAATTGCAAACGGCGCCGCCGTGGGTCGCTGGCGCGGAGGCAGTGGCCCTGGTGGAGATGGTCCGCGCCTAGATCCATCCACGGTCGCGACCGAGCGTGTCCACGACATGGTCGACCGCGGCAACCACTCGGTCGGCCGGCAGTCCCACCAGGGAGCGCGGGTCATCCGAGTAGGCGACGTGACCCGGCACGCGATATGGCACCCACTGCTGGGTGTCTCGTCGCATGAGCGCCAGGACCGGCACCTGAAACGCGGACGCTATGACCGTGATGGCCGTATCGGGGCTGATCACAAGATCCGCGGCCGCGGTAACGGCGGTGAGTTGTTTGAGATTGAGGGGCAACGCACCGGCACTCACCGGGTCAGCCAACCGGTTGGCCACGGGATCGCCGTCAGGCATCGTGGGAATGACGATCGTGGCATGTGGCAATCGTCGGCGAATTTGCGCCAGCACAGGCCCGAACCGATCCACCGGCCACATGCGATCCGACATCGCGGAGTAGAGGTTCACGAGCACGCGAGGGCGCCCCACGCCCACGCCATTCCACGCTCGCTCGGCTTGCGCCCCATCCTCCGATGGGAGCGGAAGCTTCGCACGCCAATCCCGGCTGTCCGGCGCGACCCCGAATGGCCCCGCCAACGCGACGATGTTGTCCACCCAGTGCGTGACTGTCCGTGGGCTGATCGGAACGCTGTAGAGCCGGTCGTTTGTGCGACCGGCAATGCCAATGCGCCAAGGCGCGCCGGTGCTCAGCATCAGACAGGTGGTCTGCTTGTTCACATTTCTGATCGCGATGCGACCGTCGATCGCCACGTCGTACCCGTTGCGTCTCAAGCGCCGCCACGTGGGCAGCGATTTCAGCAGCGCTGCTCGCTTGTGCACGATGACCTCGTTGACAAAGGGCAGCGAACGTCCGATCGTCGCGTTTTGCGGTGAGCAGAGCAGGTCGAGCGTAAACGTCGGCGATGCCTCGGCGATCGCTCGCAGCACTTCGATCGAGACGATCATGTCGCCAATTCCGTCGTCCCGAATGAAGAGAATGCGGTAGGGGCGGGCGCGCCAATCGGGAAGCGGCACGCGCTGTTTTCCACCAAACAGCCGTACCAGCGACCACGAGAACGCCGATCGAATGGCGAACTCGATGGAGGGCAGAGGCATGCGAAGGCGCTAGGTCTTCGAGGGGAGCGTGTCGCGCCGGTACTGCGGATCGTTGTACATCTTGAACTGCCGGTACACTTTTGGAACCACGCGGCCGCCGGCCATGTCCGAGACGAGCCTTGTGATTTCCGTGGCCAGATCGTCACGCTGCTCGCGCATGACCTCGAGCCGCTGATCGCACCGAAGGCGGAATTCCGCCGTGACGTCCTCGCGATCCTTCTGCTCGGCCATGTGATAGATCTTGAGCTCGATGATCGTGATCTTGTCGACGAGCGAGCCGACGGTCTCAGCCACGCGCGGCTCCGGCCGATGAACCGGGTTCTTTGACGACGAGCTCGCGCACCGCTTCGTCGATGCGCTCGATGAGATCATTCCGCTGCTGATTCAGCGTGTCGACGTTGCGCTTGGCGGCGGCCACCTGCTTGTCATCCGGCACGCGCGCTTTGTCCTCTTCGTGCCACAGCTCGATGTTCGTCTGCGCCAAACGCGCGATCAGATCGCCCAGTGTATCGCCCATGCGCGGTAATATAAATGCGACGACGCGCGGGTTGCCGGCGCCACTATCATTCGGCATGCATCTCCCCGCCGCCTCGAAATGAAAATCGCGCTGGTCACCATGCGCACCGACCCGGCGCGGGGTGGCGCGGAACGGTACACGATCGATCTGGCGGCGGCGCTCGCGAACGAGGGGGGGGGACACGAGGTTTCGATGCTGGCGTCGAGCTTCGTGGGGATCCCGGCGGGTGTGAAGCAGGTTCCGATCGACGCGAGCGGGCTCACGCGGCGCACGCGCTACGAGCGCTTTCTCGACGCGCTCGATTCCCATCTCGCCGCGGCGCGCTACGACATCGTGCATGCCATGCTGCCCGTCCGTCGCTGCGACGTCTACCATCCGCATGCGGGGATGGCTCGCGCCAACGTCGCCACCGATTCGCCGCTCACGAAGCTCCTCAATCCGCGGCGCGCCCGCGTCGCCGCGATCGAAGGACGCCTGCTGGAGTCGGCGAATCCGCCGGTCGTTCTCTGCTTGTCGGAATACGTAAAGCGAGCCGTCGAGCAGTGGTACGCGCTCGACGAGACGCGCCTGCCGATTCTGTTCAACGCCGTCGATTTGGACACATTCGATCCCTCGGCGCGACCGGGCACCGCGGAGGGCACCCGCTCCAGATTCGGAATCGGCGATCGTGAATGCGCGGCTCTGTTCATCGGTCAGGATTTCGAACGGAAGGGATTGCGCGAAGCGGTCCTCGCCACGGCTCGGGTTCGCGACTCTGAACGCGAAGTGGATCAGCGCCTGAAGCTGCTCGTCGCGGGAAAAGCCCGCGCAACCAAGTACCTGGCACTGGCGAGAACGCGGGGAGCACGCGACCGGGTGATGAACGCGGGCCACACCGACGACGCATACGCGATGTATCAAGCCGCCGATTTTCTGGTCTTGCCGACGAAACACGATCCGTGCAGCCTCGTCGTGCTCGAAGGATTGGCGATGGGCGTACCTGTCATCAGCACGCGCTTCAACGGCGCATGCGAGATCATGGCCAACGGCGTGCACGGATTCGTGCTCGACGACCCGGCGGATGTCGACGCGCTGACCGACGCGATGCGCCGGATGCTCGATCCTGAGCTGCGGTCGCGGATGTCGCACGCTTGCCTCGAGCTTCGACCGAAACTGGCGTACGAAAATCACCTGCGGACGCTGTTGGGGATTTATGGGCGAGTCGTTGAAATGAGAGCCTGACCACGCGCTCCGTCGAGGATGGCTGGCAACCGATGCAATTGTAGCTTTCTCGTCCGATGCCCAAGGCCGATGACCTGCCGCTGGACCGCATTGCGATCGTGATGATGAGCGCCGCCGGCGATGCGGTGCACACCTTGCCGGTCGTCAATGCGCTGAAGCGTCACCGCCCCAAATCACACATCACGTGGATCCTGCAACCGGCGCCGGCCACGCTCGTGCAAGGTCACCGCGCCGTGGACGACATCCTGCTCTTCGACCGGTCGCGGCGCATGCGCGCCTTTCTCGACATCCGCGAAGCGCTCGCCAGCCGCGCTTTCGATCTTGTCATCAATCTGCAGGTGTACTTCAAGGCCGGGATCGTGACTTCCTTCGTGCGCGCCCCGGTCAAGCTCGGATTCGATCGGGCGCGCGCGCGCGATCTCAATTGGCTGTTCACCAACCGCAAGATTCCGCCACATCCGAACCAGCACGTCCAAGACCAATACTTCGAGTTTCTCCGCGAGCTGGGCGTACCTCACGAGCCCGTGGAATGGCATCTCGGTCCCTGGCTCGATGAGAAGCCCTGGCAACGCGAGTTCTTCTCGTCCTTCGAGCGTCCGGCGGCGGCGATGGTGGTTGCGACGAGCAATCCGGACAAGGACTGGTTGCCCGAGCGCTGGGCCCAGGTCTCGGATGCCCTCTGGCACGACTTCGGCCTGGACCCGGTCATCGTGGGCGGACGCAGCGACCGCGAACTGCACGCCGAGCGCGTCATCATGGACCGCGCCCGCCACAAGCCGCGTTCCGCGCTTGGAAGCGGCCTGCGGAAGCTGGTCTCGATTCTCGACGGAAGCGCCCTGGCGCTGTCACCGGATACGGGACCGTTGCACATGGCAGTCGCGTTGGAGCGTCCCGTCGTAGGCCTCATGGGATACACCAATCCGAAACGGACCGGCCCGTATCGGCGCTATCGCGATCTCATTGTGGACGCGTACGGCGACCCGGGCGAGGACTACCCGATCAACATGGAGAACCGCCCGGGTCGCATGTCCAACATCCAGGTACGCAACGTGCTCGATCGCGTCGAGCACTGGCGGCTGCGCTACGCCGCCTCGAGAGGGCCGAAGACGTAGCGCAGCCCAACCCGATCGAGCAACTGAATGAGTCGCTGCAACGGCAGTCCCATCACGGCGAAGTAATCTCCGTTGACTCGAGCGACGATCGTCGCGCCAAAGCCCTGAATCCCATACGCGCCCGCCTTGTCCAGCGGCTCCCGCGTCGCGACGTACGCGGCGATGTCGTCATCGGTGAGCGGATGGAACGTGACTTCCACCTCCTCCACGGCCGATTCCAGACGTCCTCGCCACGCGACCGCGACGGCGGTGATGACCGTATGCGAGCGGCCGCTCAGGCGCCGAAGCATTTGAGCGGCGTCGTCCGCGTCCCTCGGTTTGCCGAGGACGTCTCCATCCACCACGACGATCGTGTCGCTTCCGATGACCACGGCATCCGCCTCGTGAATCGCGGCGCTCTTCTCCCGCGCGAGCCGCTCCGCGTGCGCTCGCGGTGATTCGCCGGCCAGGTAGCGCTCGTCGATATCGGCCGGTTTCACGTCGTGCGGGATGCCCACGAGCGACAGCAGCTCCCGACGCCTTGGCGATTGGGACGCGAGAATCACTCGCGGGTTCGTCGCGCCTTTCATCGCTCCAGCCACAGCGTCACGGGGCCGTCGTTCACCAGCTCCACATCCATCATCGCTCCGAACTCGCCGGTCTGGGTCTCCACGCCGCGCTCCCGCAGGAGCGCGACGAAGCGTTCGTACAGGGGAACAGCCTGTTCCGGGCGCGCCGCGTCGATGAAGCTGGGGCGCCGTCCCTTCTGCGCGTCACCATAGAGCGTGAATTGCGACACGACCAACGCCGCGCCGCCGACGTCCGCCAGAGCCAGGTTCATCTTTTGCTCGGCATCGCCGAACAGGCGCAGGCCGATGACCTTGTCGGCCATCCACGCCACTTGCTCTTCTCCGTCGGAGTGCGTGAACCCGACGAGCAGGAGGAAGCCCTTGCCGATGCGACCCACGACGCGGCCGCCCACTCGCACTTCAGCGCGCGAAACCCGCTGAAGGAGCACTCTCAATGCAGATGCGGCGCTGCGCTCAGAATGACGGCGCTACTCCACGGTGACGGACTTCGCGAGATTTCTGGGCTGATCCACGTCCAGTCCTCGCTTGGCCGCGATGTAGTACGCGAGCAGCTGCAGCGGAATCGCCGCGAGAATCGGATACAGCATGTCGATGGTCTCGGGGATGCGAAACTCGAAGTCGATCTTGCCGGCGAGCGACGGCTCGTTCCGGCTCGTCAGTGCGATCACCTGCCCGCCCCGCGCTTTCACCTCCTGCACGTTCGACGTCACCTTGTCGAATACCGAATCGTGCGGGGCGATGAACACGACGGGCATGCTCTTGTCGATCAGCGCGATGGGTCCGTGTTTCATCTCCGCGGCCGGATATCCCTCGGCGTGGATATAGCTGATTTCCTTCAGCTTGAGCGCTCCCTCGAGCGCCACCGGGAAATTGTAGCCGCGTCCCAGATACAGGAAGTTGGTCGCATCCTTGAAGAGTTCGGCGATCGCCTCGACCTCCTTCGCGCGGTTGAGGATGGACTGGATCTGTCCCGGCAGCTCCAACATCGCCTGGGCGATTTCCCTTCCCTTCACCACGGACATGTTGCGCAGGCGCCCGAGCTTCAGCGTCAGCAGCGCCAGCGCGATGACCTGGCTGGTAAATGCCTTCGTGCTCGCCACGCCGATTTCAGGACCCGCATGGAGATAGATGCCACCATCGTCCTCGCGCGCGATGGTCGAACCCACGACGTTCACCAAGCCGAGCGTCTTCGCGCCGCGACGCTTGGCCTCGCGCATGGCGGCGAGCGTGTCCGCCGTCTCCCCCGACTGTGAGATCACGACGCACAGCGTCCGCGACGTAACGATGGGATTCCGATAGCGGAACTCCGACGCATACTCGGTTTCGGTGGGAATGCGCGCGTGTTCTTCGAGCATCAGCTCCCCGATCAATCCGGAGTGCCAGCTCGTTCCACAGGCTGTGATGACGATGTGATCGATGTTGAGCAGCTCGTCGCGCGTGAGGTTGAGACCGCCGAGCTTCGAGAAGCCCTCTTCGACGACCAACCGGCCGCGCATCGTGTTCTGAATCGTCTGGGGCTGCTCCATGATCTCCTTGATCATGAAGTGGTCGTAGCCGCCCTTCTCGATCTGATCGAGATCCCAGTCGATGCGGCTGACGCCTTTCCGGACGCGCCGCGCATTGAGATCCAGCACCTCGTAGCCATCGAGCGTGAGCACGCCCATCTCACCGTCGTCGAGGTACACGACCTGCCGGGTGTACTCGAGGATGGCGGCAACGTCGCTGGCCACGTAGAACTCGCCGTCACCCAGTCCGAGCAACAGCGGACTCCCCTTTCGGGCGCACACGATTTTCCCGGGGTCGCGCACTGAGATCACGGCGATGCCGTATGTGCCTTCGACGAGGCGCAGCGCATCGATGACGGCGTCCTCGAGGGGCTGACCATCCTCGGACGCTGCTTCGATGAGGTGCGCCAGGACCTCGGTATCCGTCTCCGACTTGAATTTGTGCCCGCGGGCCTCGAGCTCGTGCCGCAACGACGTGGCGTTCTCGATGATCCCGTTGTGAACGACAGCGATGGAGTCGGTGCAGTCGTGGTGCGGATGGGCGTTGCAGGTGTTGGGGGCGCCGTGCGTCGCCCACCGAGTGTGCGCTATCCCGATGGAGCCGGAGACCGGGGAGTCCTCCAACGCTGCCTCGAGCATCGCGATCTTTCCCGCCGCCTTCCGCGTTTCAAGGCCTTTCCCGTTCAGCGTGGCGACGCCGGCGGAGTCATAGCCGCGGTACTCCAGCCGCTTCAGCCCGTCGATCAGCATCGGCGTGGCGGTCTTCGATCCGATGTAGCCCACAATTCCGCACATATTCGTCCTCGATTTATCGTGAGGATGCGCCGACTCGTGCAGGCGCATCCAGTCGTTCCAAGAGCTCTCGTGCTCGCTGCACCAACGCCCGCGCTTCCTGCTCCGTTGGCGCTTCAGCGATCACCCGTACGATCGGTTCCGTACCTGAGGGCCGAACATGCAACCATCGGTCGCTCCATGCCAATCTCATCCCATCTTGCGCATCCGCCGTCGCATCGGCGAAAACCTTCGTCAGGGCGGCATACACCGAATCAAGACTCGCGTTCGGACGATCGAGCTTGTCCTTGACGATTGCGTATCGGGGGAGCTCTGCCGCAACCGTCGAGAGCGGCTTTCCCACCTCCGTAAGCAGTTGCAAGATCAGGGCGATGCCCACGGGCGCGTCGCGTCCGAGGTGTACCTCGGGAAGAATCACGCCGCCGTTGCCTTCCCCGCCAACGACCGCCCGAAGCTCCCGCATCCGAACGGCAACGTTGACCTCGCCAACGGGAGCGCGCGTGAGCTTCGACCCTGACCGCGTGACGGCGTCCTCGACGACCAGGCTCGTCGAGAGGTTGGTGACCACGGCGCCCTGGCGATGCTTCAACACGAGCATGGCAGCGAGCGCGAGGGTATAGTCCTCTCCGATCGCCTTCCCGTGTTCCGATACGAGCGCCAGACGGTCGACATCCGGATCGACCGCGACGCCAAGGTCCGCTCTCGAGTCGCGGACGAGTGACTCCAGCTCACCGAGGTTTTCCGCCACCGGCTCCGGCGCGTGAGGAAATCGTCCGTCGGGTTCGGTATGAATCGCCGTCACCCGGCAACCAAGTCGCTCGAGCAGCGCGGGCACGATCACCACCCCCGCCCCCCGAACGCAATCGAGCGCCACGTGAAAACGTCGTGCGCGAATCGCGTCGATGTCGAGGTAGGGAATCTTGAGAATGCGCTCGAGATGGCGGTCGGCAGCCCCACTATCCAGCTCGACGGATCCGAGCTTGTCCCAGGTGGCGCGCGGGATTCCTCGTTCGACCAGGGCGCGCATCGCGGCGCCCTCCGATGCCTCCAGAAACATTCCGCTGGGGCCGACGAATTTCAGCGCGTTCCACTCGACCGGATTGTGGCTCGCCGAGAGCATGATGCCGCCGGCGGCATGATGGTCCTCCACGGCCAGCTGGCAGGTCGGTGTGGTCGTGAGCCCGACATCGATGACTCTGGCGCCGACTGATTGCAGGGCGGCGATCGCCGCCCGATGGAACATCGGGCCGGAAACTCGACTGTCTCTGCCGATGACGATCGCTCCGGAGTTCTTTCTGAGGGCCCAGGCTCCGAACGCCGCCGCATAACCGGCGACGATCTCAGGAGTGAGAGCTTCTCCGACCCGCCCGCGAATGCCGGAAACACTGACCATCAACCCGTCGTGGGCCATCCAACCTCCGTCGAAAGTCGAAACCTACCTCTCCGAGGAGGGCGGACAAGCGCGTGTCAGTGTGCGCTTTACAGGTTTCAGAGCGACACCGGGATGCGCGTTTCCGCGCTTCGCGGGATCAGTCGCAACTCGCCGTTTCGAGCGGCCCTGAGGGTTGCCTCGACGACGCGGCGATCGAACTGCGTGTCGCAATTTTCCTCGAGCTCCAGGAGCGCTTCGTCAAGCGTCATTTCGGCACCGCGGTAGGGCCGCACGCTCATCATGGCGTCGAACGCGTCGGCGACCGACACGATGCGCGCTTCCAGCGGAATCTGGTCGCCTTTCAAGCCATCCGGGACGCCGGCGCCGTCGATGCGCTCGTGATGCGACCGCACGATGTTGAGAGCGATGGGCGCGTCGCCCAAGAGCGGGGCGAGAATCCGCCAGCCCACCACCGGATGCGACATGATGTGCTGATACTCTTCGTCGGTGAGCGCCCCAGGCTTGTTCAGCACCGCCTCGCGCACACCGATCTTGCCGACGTCGTGCAAATGACCACCGAGCTCGATCTGCCGGATGATCTCGTTCCCCAGACTCAGTGCCCGCGCGATCGTGACGGAGTACTGGCTCACCCGCACCGAGTGGCCTCGCGTATAGGGATCCTTCACCTCGAGCGCCTCCGCGAGCGCCTGAATGCCGGCGAGAAACAGCTCTTCGAGCCGCCGGGCCTGTTCGGCTACGCGGTCCTCCAAGTGCTCGTGATAGTCCCGGTTCTCGAGGAGGAGCCGCCGCTTTTCGAGCGCCTGTCGAACGCGGGCGCGCACCTCCTCGAGGTGGAACGGCTTCGTGAGATAGTCCATCGCGCCCATCGACAGGCAGCTCACCGCGACTTCCACTTCGGCGACGGCGGTGATCATCACGACCGCTGTGTCCGGCCAGCGTTCGCGAACCTGGCGAAGCAACTCGATACCGTCCATGCGCGGCATGCGCATGTCACTCATGACGAGCGTCACCGGTTGGCGTTCGAGCAACTCGATCGCCTCGGCGCCGTTGCCGGCCTCGAGACACTTAAACCCGTCGTTTCGCATCAGGTGCACGAGCACCTGACGAAGCCGCGGCTCGTCGTCTACGACGAGACAATCCATAGGCTGTGCGGTTACCGGCGTACTTTCAGCGTTCATGCCGACCCGTTCCATGAGCGTCGCTGCGTTCTCCGGCGCGGATTATCTTGTGGAGACCTCCCGTACCCTTACGAGTATCGGCATGACCAGAGTTTTTGACGAGGACCTTTCCGCGGGCTTCGGCACCCGCGCCGTGCACGCCGGGCAACGGCCCGAGCCTTTGGCCGGCGCGATCATGACTCCGGTGTATCTGACGTCCACGTATGTCCAGGAGGAGCTCGGCCGGAACAAAGGCTACGAGTATGCGCGCGGCAAGAATCCGACGCGGGAGGCTCTCGAGCGGAACGTGGCCGCCCTCGAGGGCGCCCGGCACGGCTTCGCCTTCTCGAGCGGCATGGGATGCGTCGACTCGTTGATGAAGCTCTTCCGAGCGGGCGATCATATCGTCTGCGGCGAGAATGTGTACGGCGGAACGTTCCGGCTCTTCGACAAGATCCTCCGCCACTTTGGAATGGAATTCACCTTCGTGGACACCCGCGATCCCCAGCGGATCGAGGATGCCGTCACGAACAACACCCGCGCAATACTCGTTGAGACACCGTCCAACCCGCTCATGCGCGTGACGGACCTGCGCGCCGCGGCCGACGTGGCCCACCGGGCCGGCGCGCTGCTCATCGTCGACAACACCTTTGCGTCGCCCGTGTTCCAACGGCCGTTCGAGAGTGGCGCCGATATCGTTTACCATTCGACCACCAAATACTTGAACGGCCACAGCGACATGATCGGCGGCATCGCCCTGCTGAACGACGACGGGCTGGCCGAACGCGTTCAGTTCATTGTGAATGCGGCGGGGGCCGTGCCGGGGCCGTTCGACGCCTGGCTCGCTCTCCGCGGAACGAAGACGCTGCATCTGCGCATGCGCCAGCACGATACGAACGGCCGAGCGATCGCGCGCTGGCTCGTGGAAAAACTGGGCGCCGAGTCGGTGATGTACGTGGGACTGACCAGCCACGCTCAACACGAGCTCGCCAAGCGACAGATGTCGGGTTTCGGCGGAATGATCAGCATCGAGCTCGGATCGCGTGAGCGTGCCGCGCATGTGCTGAAGCGCGTGCGTGTGTTTTCGTTGGCCGAATCGTTAGGCGGAGTGGAATCCCTGATCAGTCATCCGGCAACCATGACACACGCGTCGGTTCCGGCCGAGCATCGCGCCAGGCTCGGCATCACGGATGGCCTTGTTCGCCTCTCCTGCGGCGTGGAGGATGCCGAAGACCTCCTGTCCGACCTGGAGCAGGCTTTGGAAGGGTTGCCGAAAGGGAGCAGGGAGAAGGGAGCAGGGGGCAGAAGGGCCCTGGCGTCCACGTAACACCGACGTAACACCGACACTTCCCCGCGCTTCGCGGCGTAAGGACATGAGGAACCTGCTCCCAATTCCCAGCTCCCTGCTCCCTGCTCCCCTCACCGGGATAGACCAATGGCCGACACAGTCAAGCTCACCGCGATTTCCTCCCGTGCTTGGGAACATCCCGCCGACCGCGCGGCACTGAACGCGTTGCGCGCGCTCCCGGGCTTTGACGAGATGCTCAGACGAGTGATGGGATTCCTGGGCGAGCGCGGCGTGCGCCAGCTGTTCCTCGCGAACGCGGTTCGCGTTGGACCGGAACAGCGGCCGAACCTGAACAAGCTGTACTCCGAAGTGCTGGAGACGCTGGACGCGCCAGAGCGCTGGGATCTCTACGTCTCCCAGACGCCGGTCGCGAACGCGATGGCCGTCGGGTTCCAGCGGCCTTTCATCGTCTTCCATTCGGGGATGATGGAAATCCTCGACGAGGACGAACGGCGTGCCGTGCTCGCCCACGAAGTGGGGCACATCATGAGCGGGCACCCGACGTACACCACGCTCGCCATCATTCTGCTGACGCTCGGCCTGGCCAACATTCCGATTCTCGCCGGCATCGCCCTTCTTCCCTTCGAGCTCGCCCTGCTCGAGTGGTACCGGAAGTCCGAGTTCTCGGCGGATCGCGCGGCACTGCTCGGCACGCAGGACATCCGGAAGACGCAGAGCGTTCACCTCAAGCTCGCGGGCGGACCGGTACTCGACGATCCGATCGATCTCGACGTTTTTCTCGCGCAGGCGCGCGAGTACGAGACGATGGCCGGCCCGTGGGACAAAGTCTGGCAGTTCATCAACACGGTCTTCCGGACGCACCCCTTCGCGACCGTCCGCGCGGGTGAGCTGCAGCGCTGGATCGACGGCGGCGAGTACGCGCGCATTCTCGGGGGCGAATACCAGCGCCGCGGAGACGAGCCGCCGCCCCTCACGAACGACTTCAAGGCAGCGGGCAACTATTACGGCGACCGCGCCAAAGAAGCGGCCAACGCGATGGGCGAAGTGATGTCGCGCGCGCGCGATGCCTTCAACCAAGCCTGGAAAGGAACGGGCGGAGGAGGCGGGACGAACAACCCGACGCAATGAGGGTTCTTCTCGTGGGCGGCGGGGGCCGCGAGCATGCGCTCGCCTGGCGTCTCGCTCAGGACGATCCCAACGTCCAGATCATCGCCGCCCCGGGAAACCCAGGAATCGCGGAGCTCGCGGAGTGTGTGGCGGTCAGCGCTACCGATGTCGACGCGTTGCTCAGGCTCGCCCGCGAGCGGCGCGTGGATTTCACCATTGTCGGTCCGGAGGCCCCGCTGGCCGGCGGCATCGTCGATCGCTTCCGTGCCGAGCAGCTGCCGATCTTCGGCCCGACGAGGGCGGCAGCCGAAATCGAGACGTCGAAAGCCTTCGCGAAGGTACTCATGCGCGAAGCGAAGGTACCGACGGCCCGGGCGATCATGGCCACCGAGCCCGATCGAGCCAAGGGCGCGGCGCGCGCGCTCGGCCTGCCGATCGTGATCAAAGCATCCGGGCTCGCCGCGGGAAAAGGCGTGATCGTTTGCGAATCGCTCCCCGAAGCCGAGCGAGCGATCGACGACATGCTCGTCGGACATGCCTTCGGAGTCGCCGGACAAGAGGTGCTGGTCGAAGAGTTCATGTCGGGTGAGGAGCTCTCCGTCCTCGCCATCACCGATGGCAAGAACGTGCTGCCACTGGTGCCGGCACAGGACCACAAGCGGCTGCTGGATGGAGACCGCGGACCGAATACCGGAGGGATGGGCGCGTATGCTCCCGTGGCCATCTCGACCGAAACGCTGATGCGCCAGGTGGTCGACGAGATCTTCGCGCCGACGCTCGCGGCGCTCGAGGCGCGCGATCGCAAGTTCACCGGAGTTCTCTACGCCGGCTTGATGCTCACCGCGGATGGCCCGCGCGTGGTCGAGTTCAACTGCCGCTTCGGTGATCCGGAGACTCAGGCCGTTCTTCCCATCGCGCAACTGAGCCACTCCTTCCCGGAGATTCTGGCGTCGGTCTCCCGAGGCGAGGCCCTTCCCCGAGACGCCACCTGCACCGCGCGCGGCGTGGCCGTGTCGACCGTGTTGGCGGCGCCAGGGTATCCGGAAAAACCGCGCTCGGGCTCGCCGGTGCGCATCCCACCCGACCTGTCTGACGTCCTCGTCTTCCATGCCGGCACCGCGCGCGATGATCAGGGTCGTCTCGTGACGGCCGGTGGGCGCGTCCTGGCGGTGACGGGATTGGGTGAGTCGTTCTCCGACGCCCAGCGCCACAGCCTCGAAGCGGCCCGGCGTATCGAGTTCGAGGGCAAGCAGTTCCGGAGCGACGTCGGGTGGCGGGAGCTCGCGCGACATGCCGGAGCTTCCTGAGGTCGAGACGATCGCGCGAGATCTTCAGCGCCGGGTCGTCGGGAGTCGGATCGCGTCAGTCGAGGTCTCGAAGGCGGACGTCTTGCGGGTGGCGGGCGCCCGCGTGCTGGCGCGCCGAACGACCGGGGCGACCATCACACGGTGTTGGCGGCGAGCGAAGTTGGTGGTCCTCGACCTCTCCACGAACGACAGGCTCGTCGTCTCCCTGCGCTTCACCGGCGCGCTGCTCGTGGATGACGGAACGTTGAGCGCGGAAGACCGCCGGTATTCCACGGTCCGGTGGCGGCTCGACGATGGCCGCACGCTGCACTACCGTGAAGTGCGCAGGCTCGGGACCGTCTCGCTGATGACTCCGCGACAGTTCGATCGCTATGTTGGAGCCCTTGGCGTCGAGCCGCTCGAGCCGGCGTTCACCCCTGATCGTTTGTTCGATGTGTTGCGCGGGTCGCGTCAGGCCGTCAAAAAAAGGATCATGGATCAACGCGCGGTCGTCGGTATCGGCAACATCTACGCGAACGAGGCATTGTGGCACGCGGGGATCGACCCCTCCCGCAGCGCGCGCGCGCTCGGCCGGGACGAAAGCGACCGGCTGCACCGCGCAATCGTGAACGTTCTGAGCGCCGCGCTCGACGCGCGCGGGACGAGCTTTCGCGACTACCGCGATTCGGCGGGGGAGCCCGGCGGCTTCGTGACGCGTCTGGCTGTGTACGGCCGCGAAGGGGCCCCATGTCTGAAGTGCGGCAGCAGGTTGGTCGGGACGCATGTGATCGACGGCCGGAGCACCGTTCTATGCGTCCGCTGCCAAAGCTAGATCTCCTTCGGCCTCCAACGGCCGAGTCCCGCATCCAGGAGATGGAAGCGCTCGTTCGCCAGCGAGCGGAGAACCGCCCGGCCGTCTATCGCATGATCGCCTCGGACGGAGAAGTCGTTTACGTCGGGAAATCCAAGCAGTTGCGTTCGCGACTCCTCAGCTATTTCCGGGGGACGTACCCGGCGGACAAGGGCGCCCGGATTCTTCGCGACGCCGACTGTATCGAGTGGGATTACGTGCCCAGCGAATTCGCGGCGCTCCTGGGTGAGTTGCGTGCCATCAAACGCTATCGTCCCCGGCGCAACGTCGCTCTCATGCGCGATGGCCGGAACCTGTGTTTCATCAAGCTGACTGGAGGGGTAGCGCCGAGGCTCACCGTGGTGCGTGGGCCCGGGACCGACGACATGGCGCTGTACTATGGCCCATTTCTCGGTGCGCTGAAGGTGAGTGAGTCGGTCCGCGAGCTCTCGGACGCGCTGGGAATGCGCGACTGCACACTCGACAAGAAGATGCGCTACTCGGACCAGGCAGAGCTCTTCCAGCTCGGTCCACGGACTCCAGGTTGCTTGCGATTCGAGCTGAAGAAATGTCTGGGACCCTGCATCGCGGCTTCCACCTCGCGGCAGTACATGGAGCGCGTCGCGATGGCTCGGGCATTTCTCGATGGCAAGGACGATGGCCCCATGGAGATTCTGCGGTCGGAGATGATCGGAAGTAGCGACCGGCTCGAGTTCGAGCGCGCCGCGGCCTACCGGGACAAGCTCCACCGACTCGAGCAACTGCGCGCACAGTTCGGCCGACTCCGGTTTGCGGTGGAATCCCTGTCCTTCGTTTACACGGTGCCCGGGAACGACGGGAAGGACCGGGTGTACGTGATCCGACGGGGCCGAGTGCGCGGCGAAATGGAGGCCCCGGCAAACTCCACGGAGCGGTCGGCCTTGGATCAGATGCTGGACGAAGTCTTCGGCAACGCCGTGGATGGCATGCAGGTCCCCTCGCACGAAATCGACGAGCTTCTCCTGTTATCCAGCTGGTTCCAGCGGTTCCCGCGCGAGCTCGACCGCACAAAACCCTTTGAGCGAGCGTCTTAGGAGCCGCATAGGAGCCGCAATCGACAGTTCAGCGGGGAGCGTCACCGCTGGCAAGGCTGTTGCGTTCACGCACCCTATGGCAACCACCGCCTGGCAACCCGTCACTCTCGTGAAGTGCGTGAGCGTAAAGCCGTGGCTCGTCATCCCTGGCGATGATGAGCCGGGTGGCTGTCATGACCTGACCCTCGGCAAGATCTACGAGTGTCTGGGACTCGAGGGCCGGGGCTCGTTCCTGCGGATCGTGGACGACTCGGGCGAGGATTACCTCTACCCGTTATCGCACTTCGCCGATGTGTAGGTAGTCGAGCTCTACGAGCTCGATATTCACCTTACCTCCTGTGATGGTCATCCGGGCCACACTCGGCGCTAAATCGAATCGCCGCTGTCCGGCGGCCCCCGGGTTCACCACCCAACGTCCGTCCGCATGCACCACGAGCTGCCGGTGCGTGTGTCCATACACGATCACGTCGGCGCTGTATTTGGCCAGCAGCTTCTCCGGCGTGGGTGAGCCCAGCTCGTGGCCGTGACTGACGTGAATCCGAATGCCACCCGACTTCATGTCGATGAACGGTGACAGCCCCGGCGTCCCCGGAGGATCGGTGTTCCCGTAGACCGCTCGCACCGGAGCAATGGCGCCGAGCTCGTCGAGCACGCCCGCTCCGACATCACCAGCGTGGAGGATGAGCTTCGACCCCTTCAAGGCCTCAAAGACCGACGGACGCACGAGGCCGTGCGTGTCGGAGATCAGGCCGATCAGCCCCACCGTCGCACAAGAGCGTGCTCGACGCCGAGTTGGTCCAGAACACGCGCGACGATAAAGTCCACGAGCTCCTGGACGGTTTGCGGGCGGCTGTAGAACCCCGGGGCCGCGGGGAGAATCACCGCGCCAGCGCGGCTCAGTCGCAGCATGTTCTGCAGATGGATGGCGCTGAGCGGCGTTTCACGAGGCACGAGAACCAGCGGCCGGCGCTCCTTGAGCATGACGTCCGCGGAACGCTCCACGAGCGAGCGAGACGCCCCGACGCTGATCGCGGACAACGTGCCCATCGAACAGGGACAGATCACCATGCCCGCGTTCCGCGCCGATCCGGACGCCGGTGCGGCGCCCCGATCCGCATCGTCGTACACCGTCACGAGACGACGCCAGGCGTCCACGCCGACGTGTTTCCGCAACGCGTCCACCGAATCGAGGTCCAACTCGGTCCGCAGCAGCCGCAAGCCGTGCGACGACACGATGAGCCAGACGGGACGATCCGCCGCGAGCAGTTGATCGAGGAGACGCACCGCGTACGGCGCGCCCGACGCGCCCGTGATCGCCACGACGATGGGCAGCGGGGCGCCTTCGGCCATTTCCCTCACGGCAGCAACCGCGGCCAGGGGCCTGCGGTTCTCATCAGTCGGTCCAGCAACACGAAAAAGAAGAAAGCGATGCTGATCATGCCATTCATCGTAAAGAAAGCCGCATCCAGCCTGCTGAGATCCCCCGGCACTACGAGCGAATGCTCGTACATCAGAAGCGCCCCCGCGAGCGCGACGCCCACCCAGTACCAGCCACCCGCGTTCACGGCCAGTCCCACCGCGATGAGAGCGGCGATGCTCACGACGTGCATGACTCGCGCAACTCGAATGCTCCGCACTTCCCCGAGCGCCACGGGAATGGACTTCAGACGCTGCTCACGGTCGAATTCCAGGTCTTGTAATGAGTAGAAGATGTCGAACCCGGCGACCCACGTGGCTACTCCAAGAGCGAGCGCCAGAAGCATCCAACCGGGGCGGCTCCAGACGCCTGCCACCGCCAGATAGCCGCCCACCGGCGCGATCGCCAGCGACAGTCCCAGCACGAGATGCGACCAGCGCGTGAACCGTTTCGTGTAGCTGTAGAAAAACACCCACGCGAGGGCAACCGGAGACAGCAGGAGACACAGGTTGTTGAGCCGGCTCGCGGCGTACACGAAGAGACCGGAGGCCGCCACGACGGCGATCAACGCCTCCCGGACGGTAAGCGTTCCCCTCGGCAGCTCGCGCATTGCCGTGCGCGGATTCCGCCGATCGATCTCGCGGTCCACGATCCGGTTGAACGCCATTGCCGCAAACCGAGCCGTGGTGAAGGCGAGAATAACCCACCCGACATCGGACAGGCGCAGCGGACGGCGGTACGAGGCCAGGACGACACCCACGAGCGCGAAGGGGAGCGCGAACACCGTGTGCGGCAACTTCACGAGGTTGACATACGCGATCAGCCGCGACGCCCCAACGAACGTCTGCCCTTCCCTCACGCCCGGGGCGCTCATGACGCGCCCAGCTTTGGCCATCGGGCGTCCACACGCCGCTTCGTCGCTTCGTCCATCTCGATCAGTTTTGGCCAGTCCCGCGTGAATCCTTCTTCGGGCAGCTTGCGAGTTCCGTCCAGCCCCATTTTGGACCCGTAGGTGAAGGCGCGGCTCGAATGGTCGAGGACATCCATGGGACCCATGGAGAAGCGGACGTCGCGCTCGGGATCGATGTTGTTGAGGGCGACCCACCACGCCTCTTCCTTGTTGCGCACGTTCACCCAGTGGTCGACGACGACGATCACTTTCGCGAGCGACATCAACCCTTGTCCCCAGAGCGCGTTCATCACTTTGTACGCCTGGCCCGGATATTCTTTCTTGATCGAAACGAAAACCAGGTTGTGGAAGATCCCTTCCGCGGGCATATGATAGTCGACGATCTCGGGGATCGTCAGCTTCAGCAGCGGCAGGAAGATGCGCTCGGTCGCATGGCCGAGATAAAAATCCTCCATTGGCGGACGGCCGACGATGGTCGCCGGGAAAATGGGATTGCGGCGCATCGTAATCGCGGTGACACGAACCTGGGGGTACAAGTCGGCCAGCGAATAGAAGCCCGTGTGGTCGCCGAACGGTCCCTCCGTCACGAGTGATTCGCGCGGATCGATGTACCCCTCGATGACGAAATCCGCTTCTGCGGGAACCTCGAGATCGCAAGTCAGCGCCGTGGCCAATATGACCGGCGCCTTCCGCAGAAAGCCGGCGAACAGAAATTCGTCGATGGTCGGCGGCAGCGGAGCGCTCGCCGAATACATGGACGGCGGATCGGCGCCGAGGGCAATGCACACGGGCATCGTCTCGCCCCGCTCCGCCATCTCGCGCCAGTGAGCCGCGCCCACTTTGTGTCGCTGCCAGTGCATCGCGAGTGTGTCACGGCCCGTCTGCATGATGCGGTACATCCCGACATTCCGAATGCCCCGCTTGGGGTCGCGCGTGATCACCATCGGCACGGTGATGTACGCGCCGCCGTCCTCGGGCCAACATTTCATGAGGGGCAAGCGATCGAGATCGACGTCGGCGCCGCGCCACACCGTTTCCTGACAGGCGGCTGTACCACTCTTTTTCCGCGGCGGAAACTTCGCCACCTCCAGGAGCTTGGGAAGCAGCGCGAGCTTGGCGATGAACCCCGCCGGGGGTTTCACCTGCAGCAGCTCGGTGATGCGGCCGCCGATGTCGTCCAACCGCTCGACTCCGAGCGCCATCGACATCCGGCGCATGGAGCCGAACAGGTTGATTCCAACGGGGAATTCCGAGCGCTGGCCGTTCATCAAGAGGGGCTGCTCGAACAAAAGCGCCTTGCCCCCGCCAGGCTGCTTCATCACGCGGTCGGCGATCTCCGTCATCTCGAGATTCACGGAGACGGGTTCGCGCACGCGAATCAGCTCGCCGGCGCGCTCGAGCTCGTGGACGAATCCTGAGAGAGTGTCGATGGTCACCGTGAAAAGCTAAGAGGAAAGGACATGACCAGACACGGGCGATGACGTATTTTGGCGCCTTGTGACGCCCTTCGCGCTCCGCCGGCCGTTTCTGATCCTTCGCGACCTCTTCACGAGGCGCGAGAGGCCAAATCTGCGCGCCCTCGCGAGCATCGAGGACCCTGAGGACTTCGTATGGGCCATCCTCCCGCATGCCGCACGCACATTTTCGGCGTGCATCGCGATGCTGCCGGCGCGCTCGGCGCTCCCCGCGGCCGTGGCGTACCTGTACTGCCGGATGCTGGACACCTACGAAGATCTCGTTCCGGACCGCGCCGAGCGCGACGCGGCGCTGCGTAGCTTCGCCGGGCGCCTGGCCGCGGCGACGGGAAACGGCCGCCTCCCGTCTGCCCCATCGATCGACGACGCGTCCGATCGCGACGACCGCGACCGCGCCCATCTTTTGCTCGTCCGCCGAGCCGACCTCGTAGACCGCGTATTCCTGTCGTTCGTTGAGCCGACGCGTGCCGTCGTGCGTGACCTTGTTCGCGACATGGCGACCGGGATGCGGTGGTCCTCCGCGGCATTCGAGACGCAAGGTGGTGTTCTGACCGGAGAAGAGCAGCTCGCGCAATATTGCCGCCACGTACTCGGCAACCCGGTCGTCTTCGGCGTGCGGTTGTTGCGATTGCAGCGTGGCAGCCGGGTGGAGCTCTCCACGGACGAACGTGAGGACGCCATGCGAGTGGGTGAGATGGTCCAATTGGCCAACGTAACGAGAGACATCGAAAAAGACCTGCGTCGTGGGATCGCATACGACGCCGAGCTTCGAGGCGATCTCGGTCGCGATGCCGGCACCGCGGGACCCGACACGGCCGAACGCTGTCGCGTCGTGCGCGAACGACTGCTGCGAATGGCACTCCGGCGCGCTCCGGCTTACGGCCGCATCATCGAGGCGATTCCGGCGTCCCGATGGAGCGTCGCGCGCGCATCCGGTGTTCTCATGCTCCTGTTCACGGAGCGCTACTTCCGCGGTTGCGCACGACGCGTCGGACTCCCGGCGTGGGAGGGGCCAAACACGACTCTCACGCTCCTCACCCGCACCTTTCGCGCAAGCGTCTCCCGGGAAAGCGCCCAGCGCGAGATCGCGCGGATCGAGCGCGCGTTCCTCAGCGCCGCCCAGGCTCGATAGAGGAGTTAACCGCGGACGCCGACATGGATCGCCGCGATTCCCAAGGTCAACGACTCCCACGTGACGTCGCGGAACCCGGCCTGACGCATTCGGTCGGCCAATTCCGGCGCCGGCGGGAAATGCGCGACCGACTGCGGGAGGTAGCGATACGCGCCGCGATGGCCGCTGATGAGACCACCGATGCGCGGCAAAAGGTGGTGGAAGTAGAGATGGTAGCCTGACCGGACGAGCGTGGCTTGCGGCGTCGTAAACTCCAGGATCACGTAGCGCCCCCCCGGCGCGATGACGCGCGCTGCTTCGCGCAGCCCCGCGTCGAGATCGGCCAGGTTGCGTACCCCAAACGCAACGATGGCGCCCGCACACGACCCATCCGGAAGCGGTAACGAGAGCGCGTCCGCGACGACGGGAAGTATGGGACGCCCAAAGGACTTTCCTTGGCCCGCGCGGAGCATGGGTTCCGCGAAGTCCGCGCCCACGACGCGGCCGCCGAACCCCGGTTGTTTCGCGAGCTCCGCGGCGACGTCCAACGTGCCAGCGCACAGATCCAGGTAAAGCCCGGCAGGAGCCTTCTCCCAATTCAACGCCCGTATTGCTTTTCGCCGCCACCGGCGGTCCACGTTGAAGGACAGCAGGTGGTTGAGAAGGTCATATCGCGGCGCGATGTCCGAGAACATCGCCTTGACGTATTTCCGCTTGTCGTGACTGCCCTTCGCTGCCTCGCGTGCCTTACGTTCCTCTGCCTGCTGTAGATCCGCTGCCGACATCGGTGGAAATTCGTAGCGCGCCCTGGCAGCGGCAAGCATCTTCAACGCGCGAAATGCCGCCGATCCCCGTTCTCGATCTCGCGAACCTGCCGGATGCCGACGTCGTTGCGCTCGCGCAGCAGGGACGCGAGCCGGCGTATCGCGAGCTCATTCGGCGGTATGAGCGTCCCGTCTTCTCGCTCGTTTACCGCATGGTGCGAGACCGGGAGCTCGCCGAAGACCTCACACAGGACACCTTCGTCAAGGTCCTCACCCACATCGAGAAGTACAGGTCCGAGTTCAAGTTCTCGAGCTGGCTCTTCAAGATCGCGAACAACGTCGCCATCGATCACCTGCGGCGACGCCAGCTGGACACGATCAGCATGGAAGGATCGCCCCACGCCACAACGAGCGACCTGGCCGAAGCCACCTCGTTCGAGCTGGCGACCCAGGACGAGACGCCGCTGCAGGAGCTCGAGGCGCGTGAGCTGGGCTCCGAGATCGAGCGGGCCATCTCACAGCTGCGGCCCGAGTATCGCGCGTGCATCCTGTTGAGGCATGTCGAAGACAAATCCTACGAGGAGATCGCCGCGACCCTGGATCTCCCTCTCGGGACTGTAAAGACCTACATCCACCGCGCCCGCCATGAGCTTCGGAGGCTCCTCGAGCACGTCCGCGAGGGTTTTGGTCCTCCGGCCGAGGAGTCCGCGTGACCCAACTCACAACCTCTGACACGGGACTCCTGATCCGTGTCTTTTCCCTGAAACCACCCAATCCGACCAGCCGTAGGCACCCCTGGAGGTATTGTGCACCATAGGCATTTACTACCCAACGAGATCGATCTCCTGCTGGATGAGGAAAGCGGATTCGGCCTACAGCCGCTCCGCGAACACGTCCGTGATTGCGCTGACTGTCGGGCTCGCCTGAGCGAAGCCCGAGCCGTTGTTGCGGCGTTGGCCGAGGTCCCTCTGCTCGCTCCCCGTGTCGGTCTTGCTGACAAGGTCATGGGCCAGGTCCCCGTCTTCGTGCCGTGGCACGTCTCGGCGCGCGACGCGGCTCTGCGATGGATGCCCACCAGCCAGACGGCTCGAGTCCTCGTGGCCGCGCTCGTGGCGGTGGTTGGATCGTTGGTCACCGGCTTGACGCTTTGGATCGCTACCCGCGGTGACATGCTCGCCCTGCTCACGGGTCTCGTGGGTGAAGAAGCCCGAAGCGCCGCAACGAACGCGGCTGGCGACGTCGTCGTCGCGCTCTTTGGCCCGCAGGTAGTTGGCGCGGTTCAGCAGGTGGGTCCACTGGGCATTGCGCTGGCGGCCGGTGGGTTCCTCGTCGCGTCGCTCGCGACGGTCCTCGGACTTCGACTTATCGCGACCTCGAGCCGCTCGCGGAGTTAGACCATGCGCGCGCTCATCCTTGGAGCGCTGGCTACGGCCATGTTTGCCGCGGCCGCGCCTGCACAGCAGCCCGTTGATTCCACGCAGCGTCCAGCGCCCCAGATGGACGGCCGCCTTCGCGCTGAAATCGCCATTTTGCGGGGGCTGTTTGGAAGCATCCACGCACCCGAGTCGGACAGCTTCAAGATCGGACCGCAGGAGATCCCGGCAGGCACCACGCGGCAAGGCACGATCGCAGTCGCAAGGGGCGACCTGGCAATCCGCGGCCGAGTCACAGGAGACGCAATCACCGTCCATGGCGATGTCATCGTCCACCCCGGTGGTTCCGTCGCCGGGAACGCGATCGCGGTGGATGGCCGTGTCCGCACGGTCGGCGGGGTCGTCGAAGGCGACGTGAGGTCCATTCGCGGCATCACCGGGAGTATTCTGGCTCGCGCGGCGGGCAACGCCGGTAGCGAGGAGCCGGTGACAACCTGGTCCGCCCTCAAGATGGTCATCGGCTGGTTCGCGATCCTCTTCGCGATCGGGATCGGCGTCCTCCTCTTCGCCGAGAAGAACCTCGACGGCGTGGTGAGCGCCCTGGAACAGCAATTCACGCGCTCGTTTTGGATCGGCGTCGTCACTCAGCTCGCAGCCGTTCCTGTGCTGTTGCTCGTGTTGTTCGGGCTTGCCATCTCGCTGATTGGGATCCTGCTGATCCCGTTCGCCGTGGTGGCATACGTCATGGCGCTCGCGGGGCTGCTCACGCTTGGATTCTTGGCGGTCGCGCGGTTTACGGGACGCGCATTCTTCAGCGGCGCACCCCACTCGCGGGCTGTGAATCTGCGGTCCCTCTTCGGTGGATTGATCGTTTATCTGGGACTCTGGTTTCTTGCCGCTGCCTTCACTTGGAATCCCGTCGCCGCTTCCGTGCTGCACGCGGTCGCCCTGGCGGGGACCTGGGTCGCGATGACGTTTGGCCTGGGCGCGACGATCATCACGCGAGCCGGCACCCGCCGCGAAGGCGAGGGCGCGCGTCGGCCACGCCCGATCGACGAGATGTCCTGGCAAACACCGACGCCGGTCACGGGCGTCGTCGCGGCTCGCCGTCCGGTGGCTACGGTCAAAGAGAGCTGAGAGCGCGTTGGCGCGATCGAGATAGACGCAGCGGGTGACCCTTACCGAAGGGTTACCTGCGTTCCGCGCGATAGGCTGAGCGACTCCACCGCTCGTCCTTCGCGAACCACGATCTCGATCAGGCCAGTGGATCCCACCACTGCGCCTGCTTCTCCCGGCTCCAGCTCGGCGTAAGTGCGGCGCACTGGAATCTCGCGGCCGTTGACGGTGACCCGTCCTCCGCGCATCCCGAGGAGGTTCGTGATCGCGTTCCCGAACCGATCCACAGCGATGACTTCGCCGATCAACGCGCCATCCCCCGCGCGGTGCGGCTCGGGCGTGCGGCGAATTACCGGTTCCATGGCCGGCTCGCCGAGCGCGTCGATGTCCACCCCGCGCGCCAGCATCGCCGCGGCGGGCACGAACACGTCTCGACCGTGGAATGTCGCCGAGGCCTGGGATGGGATCGGGAGCTGCACCGCGCGTGCTCCAGGCATCAGGAGCGCCGGCGAGAGGAGCCCGTTGTCGGGACCGACCAGGAAGCGGCCCTCACTTGCCACCGCGAGCGCCGCGCGCTCGGAGCCGACGTCCGGATCGACGATGGCCACGTGCACCGTGCCTGCCGGGAAGCGTAGCCAGTAGCGGGCAACCGTGAGCCTTCCCAGTTCGACATCGTGCGGCGGCACGTCGTGCGAAATATCGACCACCGAGACCCCCGGTGCGGCGCTCAGCAGCACGCCCTTCATTTCGCCGACGTAGCCGTCGGCGGTCCCGAAGTCCGTGAGGAGCGAGATGATCGAGGGCATGCGATCACACCGATTTGCGCTGCCAGCCTCCGGAGCGCCAGAGGCGCGAAGGTCACCGCGACCGAAAGCGACAGCAGCACGAATGGAGTGCGTGCGTCGCGCGGATTTCTCTCGATGCTACTCACGCGCAGCCGGGGTTGGGCTCGGTACCTCGGATCGCACTCGCTCCGCAATCGACACGATCGCGCGGGCCGCCGCCGACTGAGGATCCGCGACGACGATCGGCTCGCCGCGATCCGCGCCCTCCATGACCTTCGGATACAGCGGCACTTGGCCGAGCAGCGGCAGGCCGAGCTCCGCGGCGAGTCGTTGGCCTCCGCCCGTTCCGAACAACGCGCTCGGCTTGCCGCAATGTGGACACTCGAACCAGCTCATGTTCTCCACGATCCCGAGGACAGGCGTGTTCACGCGCTGGAACATCTTCGCGCCACGCAGCGCGTCTCCGACCGCGACCTCTTGCGGGGTGGTGACGATGATCGCGCCGCGCACGTGCGTCGCTTGCACGAGGGACAGCTGCGCATCGCCGGTCCCCGGAGGCAAGTCGACGATGAAATAGTCCAACTGCCCCCACGCGACGTCGCGGAGAAACTGATTGACGATCTTCATCACGATCGGCCCCCGCCAAATCGCCGGCTGATCGCGCTCGATGAGAAACCCGAGGCTGATGATCTTGACGCCATGGGCTTCGAGCGGAACGATCTTCTCGTTCACGACCGCCGGCGGCGAATTCACGCCCATCATGCGCGGGATGTTCGGACCGTAAATGTCTCCGTCCATCAGGCCGACACGCGCGCCGGCCTTCACGAGAGCAACCGCAAGGTTGCTGGCGATGGTGGACTTCCCCACTCCGCCTTTGCCGCTCGATATGGCGATGACCTGGCCCAGCCCGGGATACGTGACAGGCTGTTGCGGCGGCGGCACGTGCCGCGCGGGTCGAGTATCCACGACGGGCAGCGCACGTCCGTGAGGGGGGGTGGTGGAGGGGCCCTTCTCACTCATACTGCGCAACCTACAGGACCTGCCGGGCGGCTGCGAGGACGCGATCGCGAACGTCGTCGAGACTGCCGGCGATCAGCGCACCGGACGCGCGCGCGTGTCCGCCGCCGCCGAAGGTGCGAGCAAATGCATTGACGTCCACGCCGCCCGTGCTCCGGAATGACGCTTTGACCTTGCCATGCCCGAGATCACGGAAGAATACCGCCATCCTCGTACCGGCGATCGAGCGCGCGTGTTCGACGATGCCATCGAGGTCCTCCTGGCGCACGCTGTACTCCTCCATCGCGCCGGCCTGCATGGACAGCCACGCCAGACCCTTCTGCTCATCTACGCCCAAGGTCTGCAGCACTTGCGCGAGCAGCCGGATGCGCCCTGCCGGGGCCGATGCGTACACCCGCTGATACAGTTCCTCCGGATCCACGCCGGCGGCGAGCAGGTCGGCCGCGATCGCGTGGCACCTGGGCGTGGTGTTGCTGAAGCGAAATGCTCCCGTGTCGGTGAGAATCGCGCTATACAATGACTTGGCGATGCGCGGTGTGATCTCGTAGCCCAGCTCGCACGCCAGATCGTAGACGAGCTCGCCAGTCGCGCAGGCGGTGGTGTCGGCGAGCAGAATGTCACCGGCACGTTCTTCGGACGCGATGTGGTGGTCGATGACGACGCGTGGCACTTTGAGCGAACGCACCGTCTCCGCAAGCGCACCGAGCCGTTTCACGTCACTGATGTCCAAAACGATCAGGAGGTCGATGTTCTTCAGCGCGTCGGGACCGTCCGCCGACCGATCCTTCACGTCGTCGCCGAGCAGAAAATCGAAAAGGTCAGGCCATGGGGTTGGGTTGACGATGTGCACAGCCAGCCCACGCTGCGCGAGCAGCCGGGCCAGCCCGGTCTCCGAACCGCAACCGTCACCGTCAGCGTTGATATGGGTGCACAACGCGACGCGGCGACCCGGTTGGAGCTCCCGCCCGACGCGCTGAATGTTCGCGCGCCGCTCCTCCGAGATCCTGAAGAAGTCGCCGTGAGTCACGTGTCCGTGCAGTCCGTTGTTTTCCGCATCATCCGCGTGTCAGAAAACGAGTCGGCGCCCACCGCGGGGCGGGCGCCGGCTCCAAGATAACGCGGTTCTCCCGGTAGAGCTTACGGCGCCAGCACTCCATTTCCGTTCAACTTGGAATGCTTCCGGCCATACGTGAAGTAAATCACGATGCCGATCGCCATCCACACGATGAGGCGCACCCACGTGTCGACGGGAAGGAACGCCATCATGCCGAAACAAATCAGGATCCCGAGAATGGGCACGAGCGGGACCAGCGGCGTCTTGAACGGACGCGGGATATCCGGACGCGCGCGCCGGAGCACGATGATGCCCGCACACACGATCACGAACGCCAGCAGCGTTCCGATGGAGACCAGCTCACCGAGCAGTCCAATGGGGAAGAAGCCGGCAACGAGACCGGCGACGGTGCCGGTGACGATCGTGGTGATGTACGGTGTCCGGAACCGGGGATGCACCTTGCCGAACACCGCCGGGAGCAGCCCGTCGCGCGCCATGGAGTAGAAGATCCGGGGCTGGCCCATGAGCATCACGAGCACCACGGAGGCCAATCCGAGCACCGCGCCCACACTCGTGGCGTAGCCGAGCCAGTTGAGGGCCGGACCGGCCTTCTCGATGGCCACCTTCACCGGGTGCGGAACGTTCAACTCGGTGTAGTGCGCCATGCCCGTCATCACGAGTGCCATGAGAATGTAGAGCACCGTGCAGATCGCCAGCGACGCCAGAATCCCGATGGGCATGTCGCGCTGCGGGTTCTTCGCTTCCTGTGCCGCCGTGGACACCGCATCGAAGCCGATGTACGCGAAGAACACCACCGCCGCCGCCCGCACGATGCCGGTCCAGCCGTAATGTCCGAATTCGCCGGTGTTCGCTGGGATGAAGGGCGTCCAGTTCGACGCCTTCACGTACATGAAACCGAAGCCGATCACCAGAAAGACGATCGCGACCTTCAAGAAAACGATGACGTTATTGAAGCGCGCGGACTCCTTGATCCCGATGACCAGCAGCGTGGTCATGAGCGCGATCAGCGCGATGGCCGGCAGATTGATCATGCCATTTTGCAGCGCACCGCCGGCCGCCGAACAGAGCTCAGCGGGAGTCCCGGCCGCCGCGCCAGCGGCCGTCCGCAGCGAATCCATGCCGAAGGTGGCGTTCGTCGCCGGATCTACGCAGAGGACGTTGCGCACGAGCGTGTGCGTGCCTTCCACGTTCAGGGGCGCGGAGGCATAGGCCGGCGGCAGAGCCATCCCCATGTCGCGCAGCAAGGCGGAGAAATATCCCGACCAGCCCACCGCGACCGTTGCCGCGCCGAAGAGATACTCCAGGATCAAGTCCCATCCGATGATCCAGGCGAAGAATTCGCCGAGGGTCGCGTAACTGTACGTGTACGCGCTGCCCGCGATCGGAATCATCGACGCGAACTCGGCGTAGCATAGACCCGCGAAGAGGCAGCCGAGTCCGGCGAGCACGAACGAGAGCATCACCGCGGGCCCGGCGTAGTTCGCGGCCGCGGTGCCGGTCAGAACGAAGATGCCCGCGCCGATGATGGCGCCGATGCCCAGCAGCGTGAGGTTCCACGCGCCAAGCGCGCGACGCAGCGAATGCTCGCCCTCGGACGTGGCTTCTTCCTGGAGGAGCGTGATGCTCTTAGTCGTCCACAGTCCCATGCGGTTATCTCCGGTGGGTACGCACACGAAAAGGGGCGGCGCCGATGTGCCGCCCGAGTGTATACAAGCGCTGAACTTCGATGGATGCTATTGGACTGTCAAGGAACGTGGGTGGTAGGTGATGGGTGATGGGTGACCTATCACCTATCACCTATCACCTATCACCTATCACCTATCACCTATCACCTATCCCGAGTAGTTCGGCGCTTCCCTCGTGATCGTCACATCGTGCGGATGCGACTCCCGCAGTCCAGCCATGGTGACCCTGATGAACTCCGTTCGCGTGCGCAGATCGTCGATGTTGGCCGATCCGACATAGCCCATTCCGCTCCGGAGGCCGCCGACCATTTGATACAGCGTATCTGAAACCGGGCCTTTGTAGGGGACGCGCCCCTCGATGCCCTCCGGGACGAGCTTTCGCGGCGAGAGCTCGCCCTCCTGGAAATAGCGGTCCGCGCTGCCGTCCTGCATCGCGCTGAGCGAGCCCATCCCGCGCACCATCTTGTAGCGGCGCCCTTCCAGCAGAAACGCCTCGCCTGGACTCTCCTCCGTTCCCGCGAGCATGGACCCCATCATGACGGACGATGCGCCGGCCGCCAGCGCCTTCACGATGTCCCCGGAATACTTGATGCCGCCGTCCGCGATGACCGGCACGTCGCCCGCGCCCGCGACGGCTTCCATCACCGCGGTGAGCTGCGGCACGCCGACGCCGGTCACGACGCGCGTCGTGCAAATCGAGCCGGGCCCGACGCCGCACTTCACCGCGTCCACACCCCGCTCCACGAGCGCCCGCGCCCCTTCGCGCGTGGCAATGTTCCCCGCGACCAGCTGCACCTCGGGAAACGCGTCGCGCACCTGCGCGGTGGCGCGCAGGACGCCGTCACTGTGCCCGTGAGCCGTATCGATCACGATCGCGTCCACGCCCGCGTCGACCAGCGCCCGAGCCCGCGCGATGAAATCGCCGGCGGCACCGATCGCGGCGGCGACGCGGAGCCGGCCATGCTTGTCCTTGTTCGCCTCGGGATAACGACGCCGCTTATGAATGTCCTTGATGGTGATGAGCCCCTTCAGCCTGCCCTGGTTGTCCACCACCGGCAGCTTCTCGATGCGATGCTGCGCGAGAATTCGCTCGGCTTCGTCCAGCGTGGTGTGCTCGGGCGCGGTGATCAGGCGGTCCTTCGTCATCGCGTCGCGCAGCGGGCGGTCGAGCTCGCGCTCGAACTGGAGGTCGCGGTTGGTGATGATGCCGACGAGGCGATCCTCGTCATCCACGATCGGGACCCCCGAGATGCTGAACCGCGACATCAGCGCCGTCGCCGCGCGCACGGTGTCGTCGGGGCGCAACTTGAACGGTTTGAGAATCATGCCGCTCTCACTGCGTTTCACGCGATCCGTCTCGGCGGCCTGCCGATCGATCGACATGTTCTTGTGCAGCACACCGATGGCGCCATGACGCGCCATCGCGATCGCCATTTCCGATTCCGTCACCGTATCCATCGCGGCGGACGCAAAAGGCACTTCCAAGGTGATGCCGCGCGAGAACCGCGAGACCGTGGAGACGTCCTTCGGGTGCGTGACCGAATGCCGCGGGATTAACAGCACGTCATCAAACGTCAGAGCCACGTCCGCGCGCACCCGGGATGCGTCGCTACGTGGCTCTTCATTGCGCGAAGGCCCGCTTCCAGATCGTTCCTGGTGCGCGGGCCGTGTAGTTGTGCGAGTTCCAGTCGCCATGGTGGAATGTAGTGGTGCCCCTACCCCTTGCCAAGCACGCGGAGACGTCGCCGCACCCTGCGCGGGAGGAAAAACGCCGCGGCCATGAGCGCCTTTTTGAGGTTCAAGTCGCGCAGCTCGGTCGGATCGCCCGTCCAGTGCGAGAGCAGCACCGCACGGCCGGCGTTCTCCATCAAGCGGCGCAGCGCGAGCACGAGCAGGAACACGTCATCGACTTCGCCAAGGAACGGAATGAAATCCGGGATCAGATCGATGGGGGTGACGATGTACGCGATCGCGCCCGCGACGAGCAGCTTGTCCACGATTGCCACGCGGGCGTCCGTGATGAGGCCCCACAACAGGCGCAGGAAGCGAGGCAGCTCGCCGATATACCCGACGACCGTGCGTTTTGCGCCCGTGCGCGGCGTTCCTTCCACCTGTCGCTCCACCTGTCGCTCGCGACGCCGAGATCGGTCTCTCGCGCTTTTCGGTACGGCCATTAGAGACGCTCCTCACCCAAGCCCGGTTGCTTCACTTCGCGCGCCGGGTTGGTCGCTTCTTTGGTCGGTGGCGGCACAACCGACGGCGGCGCCGTTTTGGGGGTAGCGCTAGCACCAGTCGTACCGCTGGGGGCACCGGGAGCACCGGGAGCACCGGGAGCACCGGGAGCGCCGGGGGCGCCAGGGGCGCCGGGGGCGCCGGGGGCGCCGGAAGCGCGTGGAGCGACCCCCTGGCCCCCCTGGACCCCCTGGACCCCCTGGACCCCTTGTGCGGCCGTCACAATGTCACTCGCAACCGACTTCCCGGCCGCCATGGCGCCGTTGAGGACGTTGGCGGCACGATTGAGGAGGCCCATGGTCTCCGCGATCGCCGCCGCGGATACCCTCCCCGCACGCAGCCTGTCTTCGACGGCTTCGGTGAAGCGCGTAAACGCGTTTCCCTGTGGGTTCTGCCGCTCGGCGAACTTGGATTCGAGGAACTCGACGTAGTCCAGTACCTGATACCCGCGCTCATCGGAGAGCGCATCGAGCTTTCGGCTGATTCTTTCGCGCAGGTGTTCGTTCATTGAGTGCCGACCCTCCGGGTCGGAAAACAGCCGGCCTTAAGACCGGAGGACTGCCGGCCCTGCGGGCCGGAGAACTGCCGCGGCTACGCCGCGGATTTGTCGTAGATGAACAATAAT
>JBBDXZ010000051.1:0-38247 GCA_040902075.1 Gemmatimonadaceae bacterium | reverse complement strand
CAGCCGCGGCCGTTCTATAACGTTGTCGTCCCTCTCCGGCGTGTTGCCACGCGATAGATCCACAGCAACAGGACGGCGCCAACAACGGCGAGCAGGATGCTCCAAATCGAGAATCCATTCAGGCCGGTGCCGGCGATCATGTTCCCCAGGAATCCGCCGAGAAACGCGCCGACGATTCCGATCAGAATCGTGACGATGATACCACCGGGGTCATTTCCGGGCATGATCGCCTTCGCGATGGCACCGGCGATGAGTCCCAGAACTACCCATGCAAGAATCGACATATGTCAAAGCCTCCGGTCGGGGTCAGCAATCCCAAGTGCAATCGCAACGGGCATACCAGACTGGGGTGCAGATGCAGTGTACGGGGTCCGGGGTCCGGGCTTTATCCTCCTATGGCTCTGAACGCTGCATCCGAATCATGCACTCCTCCCCCACCCAATGACGGCGCCCAGCACGTTTCACGAAGAGGAAGTCCTGGGGCGCGCGTATGACGGCAGGCTCATGCGCCGCTTGCTGGCGTACGCTCGTCCGCACGCGCCGTTGGTCGCGGGAGCGCTCGGCCTCCTCATGCTCGAGGGGTTGTTGCAGCTCGTCGGTCCGCTGCTGACCCAGTACGTCATCGACGTGGCGCTGCCGGCACTGGATGCCCGCATGGCATGGCGCGCGGCCGGGTTCATGGCCCTCTCGCTCGTGCTTGCCTTCGCGTGCGCGTACTGGGAGACCATCCTGACCGCGCTGCTCGGACAGCGCGTGATGCAACAACTTCGAGTGGACATTTTCGCGCATCTCCAGCGCCTGCCGGTGAAGTTCTTCGACCGAAACCCGGTGGGCCGCCTGGTCACGCGCGTCACGTCGGACGTGGAGTCGCTCAATGATCTCTTCACGTCGGGGGTCGTCGCGGGGCTGGGCGATCTCTTTACGCTGGTCGCGATCGGCGCGCTGATGCTGGCGGTGGACTGGCGGCTCGCGCTCTGGTCGTTCGTCGTGATCCCTCTGATTTTCCTCACATCGCGGCTGTTTCAGCGAGCGGTTCGCACCGCGTATCGCGACATCCGCACCAAGCTCGCGCGCATCAACGCGTACTTGCAGGAACGGCTTACGGGAATGCGCCTGGTGCAGTTGTTCGGCATGCAGCGACGCGAACGAGAGAACTTCGATGCGCTGAATCGCGACCATCTGAACGCGCACCTGAAGTCGATCACGTACTACGCGCTGTATTTCCCCGCGATCGAGATTCTATCGTCGATCGCTTTGGCGACCCTGATCGTGGCCGGAGCCCGGCGCGTCGAAGCAGGCGCGCTCACGGTGGGCACGGTCGCGGCATTTCTACAGCTGATGCGGCGATTCTATCAGCCGCTACAGGATCTCTCCGACAAGGTGAACATCCTTCAGCAGGCGATGGCGGCGTCGGAGCGCGTGTTTCGGTTGCTGGACGAACCCAGCCAAACTGCGGCGGGTGCCCGCAAAGCGGGCGGGGGAAATCGGAAATGGGAAATGGGCGCCGGGCGAGGCCCACGGTTACTTGAGCCCATTTCCGATTTCCGATTTCCCATTTCCGCAGTTGAAGTCAAATTCGAGGACGTCTGGTTCGCTTACGACCGGCCGCATTCCGCCGATGGGGCCGAGGTGCCGGTGGAGCCCGAATGGGTTCTGCGAGGCGTGAGTTTCGTCGCCCGACCGGATCGAACGGTGGCCCTGGTGGGTCACACCGGCGCTGGAAAGACGACGATGGTGAACCTGTTGCTGCGATTCTACGAGCCGCAGCGCGGACGCATCACCATCAACGGAGTGGACATCCGCGCATTGGAGCTCGATCAGCTGCGATCCCTGATCGGATATGTGCAGCAAGACATCTTCCTGTTCGCCGGTGACGTGCTGACCAACATTCGGTTGTCCGCGCCGCTCAGTGAGGCGACGGTCGTGCGGGCGGCCGAGCGCGTCGGTGCAGATCGGTTGATTCGGCGGCTGCCCTCGGGCTACCACCACGTGCTTGGCGAGCGTGGCGCGACGATCAGTGTTGGCGAGCGACAGCTGCTCTCCTTTGCCCGGGCCATCGCGGCGGACCCCGCGGTGCTGGTGTTGGACGAGGCAACCAGCGCGGTGGACAGTGAGATCGAGGCGGAAATCCAGCGGGCGCTCCGGATTCTCATGGCTGGCCGCACGACCATCGCCATCGCCCACCGCCTCAGCACCATCGTTGAATCGGATGAAATCCTCCTGCTGCATCACGGACAAGTACGCGAGCGTGGCACGCATCGCGATCTCATGGCGCTCGGCGGATTGTACGAGCGGTTGTACCGACTACAGTCCGCCAGTTTGTCAACCGAATCGCCCTCGGCGCGCCCGTCAGCCGAACCCGTCAACTGATTGACCTTGCTCCGGGGAGGGGTAAGTTTCTGCCCGGACCTCGAGTTCTCCGGCGCGGGCAGTGCTCGCGCCGGTTTGCCACTTCCCGACCGCGTCGAGCAGACAGGCCCATGCCGGTCATACAGGTCAACGACAAACAACACACGCTGAAGCCAGGACAAACCCGGATCGGTGCGGGACCTGGCGTCGACGTCAGCGTTTCGACCGATGAGGCGCTTGGGATCCAGGCGGTGCTGGAGCTGGCGGGCGACAATCACGTCGTCATCCGGCGCGCGAGGGACGGCGCGACGGTGCGCGTGAACGGCGTCGTGCTGGGCGTCGAACCGACCCCCTTGATGCACGGCGACAAGGTGGACGTCGCCGGAACAGAGATCCTGTTCTCCGAAGATAAAAAGGTAGGGGCGACTCAGTTCGTTTCGGCGTCAGACATCGCTTCCATTGCCGCCAAGCGCGCCGGTCCGGCGCGGGCGACTGCTGGCACGGGAGGCCGCCTCGTTTCGTTGGTGGATGGGAAGGAATACCAGATTCCGGGCGCGGGCATCGTGTTCGGGCGCGAAGCGGGCAGTGATGTCGTCGTCGCTCAGCCAGAGGTATCGCGGCGGCACGCAACCATCGCGCCGGTCGACAACGGATACGTGTTGCAGGACCTCAGCACGAACGGGGTTTGGGTAAACGGGACGCGCGTGCAGGGCTCGCAGGTGCTTGCACGCGCCGACGTGGTCCGAGTGGGGAGCGAGGAATTCCGCTTCTACGCCGACGTGGCGCCAGTCGCGAAAGCCACCCCGACTCCCGCGTCGGCACCGCCGGTGGTGCCCGTACAGCCGGCGCCTCCCGAATACGCGCCTCCGGTCGTGAGCCCCCCGGCCGCACCGCCGCCCACACCGGCTCCGGTGCCGATCGCCGCTGCACCGCCGACACCCTTCGTAGCCCCGACACCGACACCTCCTGCTCCGCCCGCTCCAGCAGCCGCCGCACCTCCGCGCGCAGCTCCCGTCCCGCCGGCAGCGCCACCTCCCCGAGTGGAGCCGCCAACCGCACCCGCCGGTACGCGTTCGCCGGTCAAGCCCAAGAAGGAGGCCGTGACAGCCCCGAAAGAGGAGAAGCACGGTGGCGTTCCAGCCTGGGTCTGGATCGTGATCACCATGATCGTGGCGGTCGCGGCTTACTTCATCGGGCAGGGGAGAGGGTGAAGCTGTCGTACGCCGCGCGGACGGACGTGGGCATGATCCGGTCCGGAAATGAAGACAACTTCGCCGTAGACGCGAATGCCACGCGTGGAATTTTCATTGTCGCCGACGGCATGGGCGGTCATGCCGCCGGCGAAGTCGCCAGCGAGATGGCGGTCCAGATCGTCCTCCGGGAAATCAAGGAAGTCAACGATCTCGCGGATGGTTCCGCGCCCAAAGTCCTGGGTGAAGCGCTCAAGCTGGCCAACCGCGCCATTCACGATCGCACCATCACCGAGGTCGACAAGCAAGGGATGGGAACCACCGCGTCGGTCCTCGTCCTGGCTGACTCGAGGTATCTGATCGGACAGGTCGGGGACTCGCGCGTCTATCTGCTCCGGGATGGAGCCCTCAAGCAGATCACCAAGGATCATTCGTACGTGCAGGAGCAAGTGGATCTGGGCAACCTCACGCCGGAGCAGGCGCGGTATCATCCCTACAGCAACGTGATCACGCGTTGCGTCGGCGCGAGTCCGGAGGTCGAGCCCGATCTCTATACGGGAGAGGCGCGGACGGGCGACATCTTCCTCGTCGCGAGCGACGGGCTCACCGGGATGGTGGACGATCGCCGGCTGGCGCAACTGCTCCTGTCACGCTCGGAGCCCGAGCGGAAGGTGCAGGCGCTGATCTCCGAGGCGAACGGGCGCGGGGGACTCGACAACATCACGGCCATCGTGGTGCACGTCGAGGAAACGACGGACAAGCCCGAGCGGATCACGGGCGAAATGCCCGCGATGGACGATCAGAGTTGAGCGGGAAGCCGGAGACGGTCGGCGCGATCGCCGAACTGTACCTCGGCAATATTCTCTTCGCGCTGGAAGCAACCGCCCTCGAGCTCGATCGGCAGGGGAAGAAGGACGACGCGGCGTTCTATCGGGGGATAGCGCGGAAGCTGGCCGAGGCGCACGGACAGAGCAGGGGCTAGGTGGTAGGTGCTAGGTGATCGAGCGCAGCACGTCATCGCGTGATACTTCCACCGGCCGCGCCGTGAAGACGCGCAGCCAACGCGCCGAGCGATAGAGCTCCTCGGACAGCTTGGGCAGGTTGATCGTGCCGCCTGATGTTTGCTGCGTGAGCTGCTCGATGGATCCATCGCGGCGCAGCACGGGCAAATTCAAGCCGAGCATTTCGGTCTTCGCTGGATAGTCGAGGAGCAGCTCCCCGGGAAGCAATCCGACACTCGCCGCCAGCGCGTTCTCGACCTCCAACGTACGCGGCCAATCCTCGGCGATCCATTCGCCGACGCCCGCGGGCAGGTCGGCCGCCGGAATCTCCAGGACGCGTTTGTAGAGACGACGCTCGCGCAGCGCCCCGAGCAAGGGATGGCCTCCCCTGGCCTCGAGACCGAGCAGCAATCCTTCGTCGGTGAAGCCGGCGAGATCGCTGGCCGTGAGTGCGCCCGCGTCCAGGGCGTCGGAAACGAGTCGCTTGTACATGGCAGTGGCACTCCGCACGGCGTGATGCCAATAGACGTTGCGGTACATCTGATACTTCGCGAACAACAGCGATTCGACGGCCGACAGCCCCTTTTCCTGAATGCCGATCCGACGATCCGACGCGACCAGCACGAGCGAATTCATGAGGCGATCCGCGTCGATCTCACCGTACGGGACGCCACACATCAGCGCGTCGCGCCGGAGGTATTCGATCTTGTCGAGATCGAGTGATCCGGAGATCAGACCCTGGAGGGGGCTGTCACTCGCGCCCCGGATCAGCTCCACGATGCGCCCCGGGGCGTCGGCGCCAAGCGACTCCCGCAGAATCCGTCCAATGTCGCCGTCGCAGATCAGCGGACGCGCCACTTCCTCGTGGTGCAGCGCTCCGATCTCCTCGAGTGCGTGGGAGAACGGGTAATGCCCGATGTCGTGCAGCAACGCCGCGATGCGAACGTCGGCGCAGTGCGCGTCGCCGACGCTTCTCAGGTCGCCGCGCTCCTCGAGCATCGACAGTGCGCGTCTGGCCAGGTGATACGTCCCCAGCGCGTGCTCGAAACGAGAATGGCTGGCACCCGGATACACCAGGAACGCCAGCCCGAGTTGTCTCACGTACCTTAGCCGTTGGAAGGCCGCCGTGTCGATCAACCGTAAGGCGAGGGGCTCGACACGGATGTTGTTCCAGAGCGGGTCACGTATGACTTTCATGGCAGGTTCGAGGTGCTAGCACCTAGCACCCAGCACCTAGCACCTAGCACCTTCACCGCGGGCCCGCCGACTTCACCGCTTCGGACGCGACCTTCCCAAACTTCTCGAAGTTCTTGGCGAACATCTGGGCGAGCTTCTTCGCCTGCGCATCATACGCGCCCTTGTCCGCCCAGGTATCGCGAGGACGCAACACGTCCGCTGGCACATCCCTGATCTCGCGCGGGATGGCGAGGCCGAACACGGGATCGACGTCGCATCCGACCCTGGCGAGATCGCCGCGCAGAATCACGTGCACCATGGCGCGCGTGTACGAGAGCTGCATGCGCTCTCCGACGCCGAACGGCCCGCCAGTCCAGCCGGTGTTGAGCAGCCACACTTGCGCCTCGTGCTCGTCGATCAACTTGCCGAGCATGTCGGCGTACTTCGTCGGATGCCACACGAGAAAGACCGCGCCGAAGCAAGCCGAGAAGGTCGCCTGCGGTTCCTTCACTCCCCGCTCCGTGCCCGCCACTTTCGCCGTGTACCCCGACAAGAAGTAGTACATCGCCTGATCGCGACTCAGCTTGGCAACGGGCGGGAGCACGCCGTACGCGTCCGCGGTGAGGAACACGATGTTCCTGGGGTGGCCGCCGCGCCCGTTCGGTACGTGATTCCGGATGTAGGGCAATGGATACGACGCGCGCGTGTTTTCGGTGATGGACTGGTCTTCGAATCTCACGCGGCGAGTCACCGGATCCAGCACCACATTCTCCAGCACCGTACCGAACATTTGCGTCGTGCGATAGATGTCCGGCTCTCCTTCCGGCGACAGGTTGATGGCCTTCGCATAGCAGCCGCCTTCGTAGTTGAATACGCCTTGGTTCGACCAACCGTGTTCGTCGTCGCCGATCAGGTTGCGCTCGGGATCGGCCGACAGGGTCGTCTTGCCGGTGCCGGACAGTCCGAAGAACAGTGCGGTATCTCCAGCCCTCCCCGTGTTGGCGGAGCAGTGCATGGACAACACGCCTTGCTTGGGCATGTAGTAGTTCATGACGGTGAACATCGCCTTCTTGAGCTCTCCGGCGTACCGCGTGCCGCCGACGAGAATCATGCGCTTGGCGAGGTTCAGCACGATGAACGTCCCGGTCCGCGTCCCGTGCTTGGCCGGGTCAGCCTCGAACTCCGGCGCGTGCAGCACCGTGAAGTTGGGGTCGAAGCTCGCCAGGTCCGCGACGTCCGGGCGGATGAACATGTTCCGCACGAAGGCCATGTGCCACGCGCTCGGCGAGACGTAGCGAACCGACAGGCGATACTTCGGATCCGCACCGCAATACAGGTCCTGCACGAAGAGGTCGCCGCGCTCGTTCAGGTAATCACGCACGTCGGTCAGCAGCCGGTCGAACTTTTCGGGAGCGAAGGGCTGGTTCACTTTGCCCCAGTCCACGTCTTTCTCGGTCGACCGTTCTTCGACGACGAACTTGTCGTTGGGCGACCGGCCAGTATGCGGCGCCGTGACGGCCACGAACGGGCCCATGTCCGCCAACTCGCCTTCCGCGCGGCGAATCGCCGCTTCGAGCAAGACAGTCTGCACGAGATTCCAATGGACGTTGCCGGAGGGCTTCAGCCCCTGTGCCTTCAGGGTCTGCCGCTTTCCCGCCTCAGCCGACTTTGTCGGCTGCGCCTGAATTGCCATCGATTCTATGGCCTCGAAAGAACTGGTTGAGCTGGCTCCGATGCGGCAGGCCGCGCGGCGCGGCCCCGCTCGCGCTCCTGGACATCCACCACCGCGACGGCGGACATGTTGACGATGTCCTGCACGTCCGCGCCGCGCTCCAACACGTGCACGGGGTGACGCATGCCGACGAGAATAGGACCGATCGCCGTCGCGCCGCCAAGATGGTTCAACAACTTGTACGCGATGTTGCCCGCGCTCAAGTTCGGGAAAACTAGCACGTTCGCCCTCTCTTTCAGAGCGCTGAACGGATAGTCGCGGCGGAGAATGTGGGGCTCCACCGCCGTGTCGGCCTGCATCTCCCCGTCCACGACGATCGACTCGTCGCGCTCACGAATGAGCTGTACGGCCTTCGCGACCTTGTCCGTTTCCGGGTGGCGCACCGAGCCGAAATTCGAGAACGACAGCATGGCGATGCGCGGCTCGATGCCGAGCGTTTTCGCGATCCGTGCCGCGGCCAACGCGATCTGCGCCAGCTGTTCCGCCGTCGGATCGATGTTCACGGTGGTGTCGCCGAGAATGACGACGTGCTGCTCGAACACGAGCATGTAGAACCCGCTGACGATCACCGCCTTCGGATGCGCGCCGATGACCTCCAGCGCGGGCCGGATCGTTTCCGGATAGTGGAGGTTGACGCCGGAAACGAGGGCGTCCGCGTCGCCGTTGGCGACCATGCAGGAGCCGAAGTAGTTACCGTTGTAGATGCGCCGCCGCGCCTCGTCGAGGCTCATCCCCTTGCGCTGCCGCTTTTCCCAGAGGAAGCGCGCGTACGCTTCCCGCCGACCGGACGTGGCAGGGTCCTCGATTTCAATTCCTTCGAGGCTGATGCTCGCGTTCTGGGCGATGCCCGTGATCTTGTCGCGATTCCCCAGCAACACGGGAAGCGCGATGCCGTCGTCCACGATCTGGGCGGCGGCGCGAACGACCTTCGGCTCTTCCCCCTCCGGAAAAACGATCCGTTTCGGCGTCCGGCTCGCGCGATTGATGATCCCGCGCATGAGGCCGCGCGCCTTGCCGAGCCGCGCCTCGAGCTGGTTGCGATACTCGTCCATCTCGCAGAACTCGCGCGCCACACCGCTCGCGACCGCCGCCCAGGCGACGGCGGGAGCGATCCAAAGCAGGACGCGAGGGTCGAACGGGAAGGGAATCAGGTACTCCGGCCCGAAGCGCACGCCGCGCAACCCATAGAGCGCCGCGACCGAGTCGGGTACGTCCTCCTTGGCCAGGAGCGCCAGGGATCGCGTCGCCGCCATCTTCATGTCTTCGTTGATCTCGGTGGCCCGGACGTCCAGCGCTCCTCTGAAAATGAACGGAAAGCCCAGGACGTTGTTCACCTGGTTCGGGAAATCGCTGCGTCCCGTGGCGACGATCGCGTCGTCACGGACGGCGCGCACGTCGTCCGGCAGAATCTCAGGCACCGGATTGGCGAGCGCGAAAATGATCGGACGCTTCGCCATGGTGCGCACCATGTCCGGCGTCATGGCTCCGGCGACCGAGAGTCCGACGAACACGTCCGCGCCCTTCAATGCATCGGTGAGCTCCCGGTGGTTCCGCTTCGTGGCGAAGCGCGCCTTGTACGGATCCATGTTTTCCGGCGCGCGGTCGGCGCGCACGACGCCTTGCCGGTCGCACAGAACGATGTTCTCTCGCTTGACGCCGAGCCGCACGTAATGCTCGGCAGTCGCGATCGCGGCGGCGCCGGCCCCCGAGAAGACAATCGTGACTTTCTCGATGTCCTTCTCCACGATCTCGAGCGCGTTGAGCAGGGCCGCGCCCGATATGATCGCGGTGCCGTGCTGATCGTCGTGGAAGACCGGGATGGAAAGTGTCTTCCGGAGTGTTTCCTCTATGAGGAAGCAGTCCGGGGCGCGGATATCCTCGAGGTTGATGCCGCCGACGGTGGGTTCGAGCAGTTGACAGAAGCGGATGACGTCCTGTGGGTCTTCCGAGCCAACCTCGAGATCGAACACGTCGAGGTCGGCGAACTGCTTGAAGAGGTTTCCTTTCCCTTCCATCACGGGTTTGCCCGCCAGCGCTCCGATGTTGCCGAGCCCGAGGACCGCGGTCCCGTTCGTGACGACCGCGACGAGGTTGCCTTTGGCCGTGTAGGTGTACGCCTCCTCGGGATCGCGCTTGATTTCGAGGCAGGGCTCGGCCACGCCGGGCGAATAGGCGAGCGAGAGGTCCCGCTGATTGTTCAGCGGCTTGGTGGGGACGACCGCGATTTTTCCGGGGCGTCCTTTCCGGTGGTATTCGAGTGCCTCTTCCCGCCGCGTCATAGACCGTTAAGGTAGCGCGGAATAGAGGTTTGCGGGATGTAAGCCAGGTTCCCGTGCTGACGAACCGGGCATCAGGACGAATGCGTCGTATAATGTTCGTGGAGGCGGCTATGATCACGTTGGGGCGGCATCTCGCGGCTGTCGCGCTGCTACCGTTCGTCATGACCGTCATCGTGCCCGCGTACGTCGCGCGAGAGAGCGGAACCGTCCTGGCCCTCGGTGACGGCTGGCCGAAGATCGCCGCACAGATTGCCGGCCTGCTCACCGTGCTGACTGGACTGACGCTTTTCTTGTCGTCGCTTCGACGGTTCGCCACGGAGGGAAAGGGCACGCTCGCGCCGTGGGATCCGCCGCGGAACCTCGTTGTGCAGGGTCCGTATCGCTACGTGCGCAATCCGATGATTTCGGGCGTCGTTTTCATTCTCTTCGGCGAAGCGTTAGTGCTGCTCTCGGGAGCGCATTTCATGTGGGCACTGGCTTTTCTCGGCGCGAACGTCATCTACATTCCGCTGGCCGAAGAGCCACAGCTGCTGAATCGCTTCGGAGCGGCGTACGTGACGTACTGCCGGCACGTGCCCCGGCTCGTGCCGAGGCTGCATCCGTGGCAGCCTCAGGATCAGAAGGACGTCGTTTGAGCCAGGCCATGAATCGTCGCTCCATCATCATCCTGCTCATCGGCATGATCGCGGCGCTCGCCGGATCACTGGCCGCGGCGTTGCTCAAGCAAAACCGCTGTGCCAGTAGCGGCGGCCAGTGGCAGGCCGATACTCAGTTGTGCCAGCTGCCGACTGGCGAAACAGTCCGAACGGCGGCCACCACTGACGTTCTTGTCGGTATCTTCGTGGCCATCGTGCTTGGCTTCATGCTGTTCCGCTTCTTGCTGTTCGCGAGCGGGCGGATGTCGCGGCCCGCACGCTGAGTACGCCCCACGAAACAGCCCACTCCCCGGAGAAATCATCATGCGTCGCTCCCGAGTTCTCGTTTGTTCTCTCGCCCTGGTCCTCTCGGGTTGCTCATCGGACACCGGGGGCAATAGAAGGGACACCATGACGCAGCGCCAACGTGATAGTGTGCTCGGCCAGTCGAAGCTGCCGGGCGCACAGGGCGTGACCAAGGCGATGCTGGCCGCGGATTCCGCGAAGGCGCGGAATGCACGGATCGACTCGGCGTCCCGTCCGTGACGCGACGCACCGTCGGTCGCGTGAGTCGCGCGATCGATCTCGTGAGTCTGCTGTTGCTTCTCGGAGGCGCCGTACTCTTCGTCGCCGCGTATTTCGGGATGCAGACCGTGAGCAAGAGCCCCGACACGCCTTTCGTGCCCGGGACCGTAGAGGCGTACGCGCTCACCAACGAATACCTCCGCCTTCAACGACTCTCGTACTTTGCGTTGGGCTTGATTGGGTTGGGCATCGCAACCGGCTTGTCTGCGGCCGTGCACGCCCACAAGATTGCCAAGCGCCAAGCGGCTGAAAGCTCTCCCGAGGATTAGCCTATGTGCCGGAACATCAAGACGCTCGCCAATTTCGAACCGCCCGCCACCGACGACGAGATCCGCGCCTCCGCGCTGCAGTTCGTGCGCAAGGTGAGCGGCGCGACTCGTCCGTCGCGAGCCAACGAGGAAGCGTTCAACATCGCCGTGGACGAAGTCACCGCCGCGGCGCACCGTCTGGTGCATTCCCTGAAGACCAACGCGCCGCCCCGCAACCGCGAGATCGAAGCTCAAAAAGCCCGGGAGCGGTCGCTCAAGAGGTTCGCCTGAAACCCTTGAGACTCTTGAGACTCTTGAGACTCCTGAGACTCCTGAGACTCCTGAGACTCCTGAGACTCCTGAGATTCCTGGTCGCCTCGGCGATGCTTCCCGCCGCCCTGTCGGCGCAAGCTCCGCAGGGAGCTCCGGCGTCGAACCGGACCTACGACGCCGTCGTGGAGGGAATGTCCTGCAAGCAGCAGCAGAACGGGCGCATGGACTGTGAGTACAAGGTCGGCAAGTCGCTCCGCTTCGTCATTGCCGGCGTTGGGCAGCAGGACGTCGTTGTGAACTTCTTCAAGGTGGACGCCGGCGAGGACTATTTCGCGAGCGTTGCGCCGCTGCACGGCTGCGTCGTCGTGCAGCCCGTACTGCCGAAGGCCGACAGCATCGCGAACCTCGCGTTCGTCTCACCGCAGGACGGCAAGATCTACCGGAACTGGAACACCTGCCTGAAGCCGGCGAAGAAATCGCCCTAGGGACCGATCTGGTAGCCTACGCGCGACGAACCTTGCGAACGCCCCAGCCACCCAGCGCCAGAAGTCCGGAGACGGCGATGATGGCGGGCCCGCTCGGAAGATCGAAGGGAACCGACAGCGAGAATCCGAATAGTGCCGCCAGCAGGGCCGAGAGTACGGCCACGGCAAAGATGCCTCGCATGCTCTGCGCGAGAAGAAGCCCCGTCACGGCCGGCAGGACCAGAAAATTGAAGACGAGCATCACGCCCGCGAACTGCATCGCGTACGCGATCACCACGCCAAGGGTGAAGTACAGGAGCAGGTTCCAGAACCTGACGTTGTACCCCAACGTGCGCGCTGTCTCGCGATCGAAGGAGACGAAGAGAAACTCCTTGTAGAAGATCACGTGCACGAGCAGCACTGGCACCGCGACGGCGAGCAGGATGAGCGTATCGAGCCGGGTGATGCCGAGAATGTTGCCCTGAAGGAAGATGTCGTGCACTTCGCCGCTCTTGGCCTTCGCGATGAGGAGAATACCAGCGGCCGCCGCGACCGCGTAGGTGACGCCAATGACCGCGTCCGGCGGAACACCGGCTCGTCCGCCGCCGCCGATGCCGAAGAACATGGCTCCGGCGATCGTGACGATGAGCGCCATCGCCACGGGATGGTGCGTGAGCTCCCCCCCGATGCCGAGCCCGTTGAGGAACATGCCGAGCGCGATGCCCGCGGACGACAGCTGCGCCAACGCGGCACCGACGAAGACGATCCGCCGCAACACGACGTAGACGCCCAGGACCGAGCACGCGAGCGCGATCAGGAGGGCGCCGAACAGCGCGTCCCTGAAGAGGAGAATCGTGGTAAGCGTGTCAGTCACGAGAGGCGGACGGCGGCAGAGGGGAGGGGGGAGGACCTTTTCTGAACTCACCTGTGACCCGCGGCATCTCGCCCGAGGGACGCCGTCGCGCGACCACGATCCGATGACCGTGCACCTCATCCACTTCCACCGGAATGCCGTACATCGTGGTCAGCGTCTGCTCGTTCACGATCTCGTCGACCGTGCCGATCCGGAACGCGCCCTCCATCGTGAGCGCGATTCGGTCCACGTAGTTCGCCACTTCATTCAAGGCGTGGCTCACCATGAGCACCGTCAGCCGGTCCCGCTCGTGGAGGTCGCGAACGAGCGAAAGAATCTGCGTCGTCGACACGAGGTCCATCCCGTTGGTGGGCTCGTCGAGGACCAGAATGTTCGGATCGCCCACCAGGGCGCGCGCGATCAACGTGCGCTGTTTCTGTCCCCCCGACAGCGCGCCGAGCTGCTGCTCGGCGAGATGCGCGATCCCGACGTGCGCGAGGGCCTGGACCGCGAGCTCGCGATCCGTGTTCGTTGGCCGCCGCCCGAGTCCAATGCGGTCATACCGGCCCATCAGTACCACGTCCACCACCTTCAGCGGGAAGCCGTAATCGACCGCATCGCGCTGCGGGACATAGCCGAAGCGGAGGCCCTGCTTCACCGTGACCGTCCCCGCCATCGGTTTGAGCGTGCCGAGAATCGCGCGAAGAATGGTGGTCTTGCCGGCCCCATTCGGCCCCACCAGTCCGAGAAAGTCTCCTTCAGGGATCTCGAAGCTCAGGTCTGAAAGCACGACGCGACGCCCGTAGCCGAGCGTCGCGTGGTCGAACCGAACGAGCGTGCCGTGGTTCATCTCAACGAGTCAGCGACCAACCCGATGTCGTACTTCATGAGCGCGATGTAGTCCTCGATCTTCTGGTTGCGAAGGCCGCCAACCGACGGCGGAAGGATAACGACCTTCGCGCCTGTTTTGCTGGCGACGAAATCCGCGTCCTTTCGATTGTAGAACGGTTCCATGATGATGATCTTCGCGCCGGTGCGCTTCATCTGGAGGATGAGGCCCGCGAGGTGCGACGGTGACGGGGGTACGCCCGGCTTCGGCTCCATGAAGCCAACGATGTTCATCCCCGTGTATTCCGCGAGGTACTTCCAGCTCGTGTGATAAGCGACCACCGGCTTGTTCTTGATCGTCGCGAGCTGCTGTTGCCACGCAACCTCCGCGGCGTTCAGGCGATCCTCGAATGCTTTGCGATTGGTCTCGTAGGCGGCGGCGTTCTTGGGATCGAGCTCGGAGAACTTCCGCGCGAACAAACGCGCGATGCGCCGGCCGTTCTCGGGATCGAGCCAATAGTGGGGATTTCCGAGTGGGTGAACGTCACCCTGACTGCGGTCGACGGGGCCGCGCGCACGATCCAGGACGTTGATCGCCTGCGACACATCGACGCTTCCGGAGCCGCCCGGGCGGATCTTCGAATTGCGGGAGCCGTCGACGAGCAGCGACATCCATCCGATTTCGAGGTCGAGTCCGACAAAAGCGAACACATCTGCCTTTCGCATCTGAAGGATGAAACTCGGCTTCGCCTCGGCGTAGTGCGGGTCCTGATATCCCTCGCTGACGTGGCTGACCCTTACCTTGGAGCCCCCGACTTCCTTCGCGATGTCCGCCAGATCAGTAGTGCTCGTCACAATTTTGAGCTGTGCCTGCGCCGTCGCTGTGATAGTGACGGCGGCAAGGCTGGCACACAGGACACGATGAAACATGGTAACTCCTACACCGCGATGGCGGCGACGATCAGAAAGGATGTGGGCGGTGCGGCCCGACCGCGAACGTGGCCTGCAACAGAATGCGGTTCGTTGCGGTGACGCCCTTCGGCATCGCATGCTCGTAGGCCAGCACGAGCTTTGAGAACTCGCTCGGGAACCATTCGAGATACCCTGAACCGGCGGTGAAGGTTTCTCCCGCGAGCTCGGGATCCTCCAGCCAGTCATAACGTCCACCGACATGCAATCGACGGCTCACCTGCCAGCGCGCAAAGCCGTACGCACCGCTAAAATCGCGCGATGGGCCCAAATAATCGGGGTCGGCGTCTCTCGCGTTCAGCTGCCGTATGAACTCCGCTTGCGCAATGAACGACTTGTAGAGTCCCTGCTGAAGTGGGCGCCAGCGAAACGTCAGGTCCGCGCCGTACAGCGCCTGTCGCGCGAGCACGGCGTTCACGTCAGGAGCGGGGGGCGTGAGGCGGAAATTGAACGGCTGTTCTCGCTTGCCGGTGATCGCCGAAGCGGAGAGCTCGAGGTTCGTCGACTCCGAAAAATCCCAGTAGTTCCGTAACCGGGCGGACAAGCCGAGTCCAGCGAGGTCTTTGTTCGGCGGATTCTCCGTTAGAAGATTCTCATCCGCTTCGCCGAAGCGATCGACCGCTGTGACTTGCAACTCCTGATAGAAACCGAACGGCGCCAGGATCTTGCTGATCCACAAGCCGGTCCCCTTCAGCCCTTCCGCACCGAGAAAGCGCTGAATCACGTACGGATATTCGAGAGTGTGAAGCTCAGCGCGGTGCGTGGTGTTCTGTTTGCCCACGGGCATGTGGAACCGCCCTATACGGGCCTGAAGTTGCCACGGCAGCGCCAGTGCCGTTCCGTACGCCTCCTCAATCGCGATCCCCTCCTCGTCGGAGAGGCCAAGAATGAAATCGGCGCGAAAATAGGGGTCGACGTTTGCGGCGATCGCGAGCTCCACTTCCCGCACTGCGAACCGGGTCGCGTCCTCCTGAGTACTCCCTTTCGGGGATAGGTCGCCAACGATATCGGCGATGGCGCTGAGATCAGGCATCAGCCGCGGATTGATTGGCGGCAACTGCGGTCCCATCGCTCGCCGGGTGGTGTCACCACGCATGCGCTCGAGCTCGCGAACGAGCTCGATGCTGTCACGGATCTGACGGGCTCGCACGGAATCCGGTTGCTGCGCGCCAAGCTGTGCGGCGACGCCCGCGAGCAGCGTCGCTACGATAATCACTCTTTTCATTTATGTGGATGGCTGAACGTGGTTGTTGTTGCCCGGCTGAGGGCAATGAGACGCCGCTGGCCGCCGCTATGGGGCGGCCTACTTCACGTTCAGATCGAGGGGGGCGCTCGCCCGTGCGGCAGCGCGACCGCGTCGCCGCGTGCCACGCAACTCTGGGCCGTCGGCTCGCTGGCGTCTGGAGAGTAGAGGAAACCGAGAGGGGCGGGGGCCGGATCGGACGCCGATCCCGAGAGGTAGCGACAGATGCCGCAATCCGGCGGATGCACGGCGGGACAACTCGCGGTCGTCTTCGACTCGACGTGCGTGCTCGCACCGGACGCCGCCTCGGTTGCAAGCCTGCCGTCGGCGATCGCGCTGAATCCGGGGGACGCGACCTGCAGCACCGCCCAGAATAGCGCGAGGCATCTGACGAATGCTGTCCGCCGGCTCATGGACCGAAGCATATCATGCCTTGCCGCGCCGTGCCAACCGCTGGTAGGCACGCAGGCGCGTGAGCATGCGCCGGTCCGTTTTCGTCTCCACGAGCTTCGGCGTCTCGATCACCTTCGGCACGTCCGCGAAGCGTTCCTCGCTCACGATGCGGCGAAACGGCTTGGGACCGAGCGTTCCTTCACCGATGAGCTCGTGCCGGTCGCGTCGCGAGTTGAACGCCGTCTTCGAGTCATTCAAATGAATGGCGCGCAGCCGCTCGCGTCCGACGACGTCGTTGAAACGGCTCCATACGCCGTCGAAATCCTTCACGAGATCGTATCCGGCGGCGTAGAGATGGCAGGTGTCCGTACAGACGCCCATCCGCTGCCGGTGGGGCTCGGGCACGACGTCGATGATGCGTGCGAGCTCCTCGAATCGCGCGCCGAGCGAGGTTCCGGATCCCGCGGTCGCCTCGAGCGCGAGCACGCACTTCCCGGGCACGCGCTCCAGCGCTTCGGTGATGGCGTCCGCGTTGCGATGCAGCCCGCTCTCCAGATCGCCCATGTGATTGCCGGGGTGCGACACGAGGATGTTCAATCCCAACGCCTCGCAGCGCTGCAGCTCGGCGACGAACGACTCGATCGAGCGCCGGCGAAGGACCGGATCGGGGCTCGCCAAGTTGATCAGATACGAGTCGTGCGCCATGGTGACGCGGACGTCGGTCTCCGCGAGCCCTTTTCGAAAGGCGACGCGCTCGTCGTCGGCGCAGACGCGCTCTGCCCACCGGTTGGCCATCTTGGTGAAGATCTGCATCGCCGAGGCCTTGATCGCCTTCGCGCGCGCGGGCGCATGGTGAGTGCCGCCGGCGATCGAGATGTGGGCGCCTAACAGATCGACCTGCGGAAATGGGAAATCGGCGGGCACCCGCCGATTTCCGCCTTCAGGCATCAAAGTCAGACGATCTCCCTCTCAAGCCGCGGCCGCACCTCGGGCAGTGCAGAGACTCGCCCTGATTGCCTTCATCGAGAGCATAGTCATAACCGCGTCCGCAGGTGCACTCGCCCTCGAGCACGCGATTGCCGCAGATGACGCAGAACACGTCGTCGTCGGCGTAGAGCCGGAAGCGGCCGCAGATCGAGCAGCGCTTCGTGATGCTCACCGGCGCCGCAACCAGGTTGCCGGATCGATGGCGGGGCCGCCCTGCCGGATCTCGAAATGCAAATGCGGCGGCAGCTCGGGATCGGAAACGCCGACGCCGCCGACGCTTTGACCCTTGGCGACCGTCTGTCCCTTTCTGACATCGGCGCGCGACAGGGAGCCATAGATCGAGTAGTCCCCGCCGCCATGCTCGATGATGACCGTGAGGCCATAGGTGCCGATCGGCTGAACTTGCACGACCGTGCCGGTGGCAACGCTTTTGACCGGCGTTCCGACGGCGGCGCTAATACCAACGCCGTTCCACCGAATGGTGGTGTTGTTGGGCTGCACGGCGCGTCCGTACGTGTACACCAGCGGTCCCTCGACCGGCCAATCCAGCTTGCCGTAATCGCTGGTGCGCACCGAGCTGGTCGCCCGCGGCGCGGCCGCCGGACGCCGCGCGCTCGCCACCGCGCGACGACGCTCCACTTCGAGGGCGTTGATCGCGTTGGTGAGCTGCGTCTCGGTCAGGCGCATGCGCGCGATTTTGTTCTGGGTTTGCTTCGTCTCCTGACGCACGCGCGCCAGCTGCAAGCGCTGCTGCTGCTCCAGCGCTCGGAGCCGCCCTTCCTCCAGTTGCTTCTCTTCCCGATTGTCCCGAATGCTGCGCTGGAGCACGACCAGCCGATCGCGCTCGAGCGCCACCTGGTTCCTGAGCTGCTCCACGCGCCGGACGAGCGCGCGATCCCTGAGTGCCAGCAGGTGCAAGTACTTGTAGCGCGCGACGAGCTCTCCGAACGACGCCGCCGAGAGCAGCGCCTGGGCGGTGTAGAGGGGACCTCGCTTGTAGATGTCCACGAGACGGCGGCGAAGGATGAGTTTTTTCTGCGACAGCTCCGCTTCCGCGCGCATCATGTTGTCCGCGGCCTCGTCCACTTCGGACGCGATGGACTGGAGTTGCCGATCGAGCGTGACGACGAGGCGGGCGGTCGCATCGGCGCGGCGATCGAGGTTGCGGACGTCTTCGCCGAGATCGTGCGCCGTCGTCTGAAGATCGCGCATCTGCCGCTCGAGCTCCGCCCGCTCCTGGCGAATGCGCTCGAGCTCGTTGCGCTGCTGTCGGATCCTGTCCTGGGCGGGAAGGGAGCAGGGAACAGGGAGCAGGGAGCAGATGAGTAGTGCCCGGACGACCGTGCGCCATTTGAGGAGACGCGGTTCTCCTCCCTGCTCCCCGCTCCCTGCTCCCTTTCCACTCATATCCGACGCAGATGCCTGCCCACCGCGAACGCGCTTCCCAAAAACCCGATCAGCGCGCCGCCCGCGAGTCCGAACCCCACGAGCCGGTCGTCGAAGAATAGTGCCTGGAAGTGGAGATAGTGCTCGAGCGTCGCGGCGGTGATCCAGGTGAGGGAGAGCGCGAGCATCCCGCCCACGATCCCCTTGGCAAATCCCTCGATCAAGAACGGCCGACGAATGAATCCGTCGGTCGCACCCACGAGACGCATGATCGAGATCTCCTTGCTGCGCGCCAGCACCGTCATCCGAATCGTCGCGCCGATGATCAGCACCGCGACGATCGCGAAGGCGAGTCCGAGCGCGATTCCCGTTACCCCGGCGATGTTCCGCAAGCGATGCAGCTGCGTGATCCACTCCTCGCCGTAGCGCACGTCCTCCACGAACGCGATCGTGCGGACGCGGGACGCGACGGCGCCCACGCTGCGTGGATCGCGCGATCCCGGCTTCATGCGAACGTCGATGGAGGCGGGCAGAACGCCCTCCTCGAACACGTCGCTGAACTCGCCAAGCTCCCGGCGGGCGCGCTCGAGCGCCTGTTGTTGTGACACCAGTTTGGCGCTCTGCACCTCGCCGTAGCGGCCGATCTCCTGCGCCGCGGACAGGATGTCCTCGATGGGGGTCCCGTCGGCGACGAACGCGCGGATCTCGACGCGCTCTTCGACGCGCTCCAGGGCGCGCTTGATGTTGATGGCGACCAGACCGAACAACGCGAACGCAAACAGAGAGAAGCCGATGGTCATCACGCTCAACACGCTGAGCAGCGGCGCCATGCGCACCGCAAAGAGGGCGTCACGAAAGGCGATCCTCACGTGAGCTCTCCCAACGCCGGGCGGGTCTCGGCGGAATCGAACACGATCCGGCCCCGATCCAGCTCGATCGTCCGGTAATCCGCCCGGCGGACCAGCTCGAGGTCGTGCGTCGCCATGAGGACCGCGGTGCCGGACGCATTGATGTCGCGCAGGAGCTGAAACACGCTCCGGGTCGCCCGCTCGTCGAGATTCCCGGTTGGCTCGTCGGCGATGAGGACGAACGGGTCGTTGACCAGCGCGCGCGCGATGGCAACCCGCTGCTGCTCGCCGCCGGAGAGCTCGCGCGGAAATGCGTTCATCTTCGACGCGAGCCCCACTTGGGTCATCGCGCGGTTCACCCGCGGGGCGATCTGATCGCGCTTGGTGCCGATCACCTCGAGCGCGAAGGCCACGTTCGCCTCGGCCGTCCGGTCGTCCAGCAAGCGGAAATCCTGGAACACGATGCCGAGCTTTCGCCGAAGCCTTGCCACTTCCGATCGGGAGATCGCCGCGGAGCTCACGCCGCTGACCCGCACCTCACCGAGCGTGGGCCGCTCCTCGAAATAGGCCAGGCGAAGAATGGTGCTCTTGCCGGCCCCACTCGGGCCGGTCAAGAACGCGAATTCACCTTTGCGGAGTCGAAACGTGGCCTCGGAGAGTGCAAGACCGCTGCGCGGATATTCTTTCGAGACGTTGTGGAACTGGATCATGCCGGACGTTCAGGAGCCGGGGTCGCGCCGGGGGTCTCATCGTCATCAAGGAGGCGCCAGGTCGAGGTCGCCGAGATCGTATCCACGATCGCCTTCAGCAGACCGATGACCATGGGACCGAGCAACACGCCCACGAGCCCGAAGGTGTACACGCCTGTGACCAGGCCCACCAGCATCCAATAGAAGTTGAGCACCTTGGATTTCTCGGCGGCGATCTTCGGTCTCAGGTATGTCGAGATGTAGAGCGTGTTCACGAAAAAGCCGATCGCGATGAGCGCGATCGCCTGCGCGGGGGCCTCGCGGAACACGAGCAGCCAGAGTCCGACGGGGACGTAGACGCTCCACGATCCGACGATCGGAAAGAACCCGATGATGAACGAGAGGATCACGAGTACGCCCGCGAGCGGCACGCGAAAGGCGGTGAAAAGCACGAAGAGGATCGCCGACTTCAGCGCCTGCGTGACGAACGTGGAGTACAGGGCGCCATACAGCACGCCCCGCACGTTCTTCTCGAGGGCCGCTCCCAACTCGGAGTACCGAGGCGGGATTTTGGACTGGACGTACGCGAAGATCTTCTCGGCGTCCACGAGGACGTAGAACGTGGTGAAGATGAAAATCGTCGCCGCGATCGCGAAGGTCTTCATCGCCCCCTTGATGATGCCCGGAATCCGCGTTCCGTAATCCGAGGCGGCGAGCACGTACTGTCGAATCGACTCGGCGAGATCGACCGTGCCAAGAAATGGCAGCTTGCGCAGCGCCGTGTTGATCTTGAGGGCGATCTCCTCCTGATGCGTCGCGACATACGCCGCCACGTCCCTGATCTCGGAGTAGCTCCACACGAACAGGGCGAGCACCGGCACGATGATTCCCAACAACGTGATGGTGGCCGCGGCCGAGGAACCGATCGCCGACCGCAGACGGAGGTAGACCGGCCGTGTATAGACCGCGACGATGATTCCGAGAATCGTCGCGATGATGACGGTTCGAACCATCCAGAGAAACAGCAGCGTCACGATGACGAACAGCGTCGTCGTGATGAGCATGCGGCGAAGCTCCGGCAGCGTGAGATCCACCAGCCGATGATTGAACCGCCGCTCGATCCGTCGCCGGTCGCTCAGGTCCCGAGTGGGTGTCGCCATCAGTGCAGTGCTTGCTCCAGGTCCGTTATGAGATCGTCCGCGCCTTCGATGCCGACGCTCAGCCGCAGGAAGCCATCAGGAACTCCGATGGCCGCGCGTTCTTCCGGTTTCATGCCCGCATGCGAAGTAAACCGTGGCTCCGAGACGAGAGACTCCACGCCGCCCAGGCTGGGGGCATGACGAAACAGCTTCAGCCGTCGCAGGAATCGCTCCGTCGCTTTGGCGCCTCCGGCCAGCTCGATGGAGAGCATCCCCCCAAACCCGTCGAGGGAACGTTTGGCGACGTCGTGGTCCGGGTGCGACCCGAGTCCCGGATACATCACGTTTCGGATCTCCTTTCGATCTTCGCACCATTCCGCGATGCGCATCGCGTTCTCGTTCTGTCGCAATACCCGAAGCTCCAACGTCTTGAGTCCGCGCTCGAGCAGCCAGGCCGCAAATGGGTCGGGCGCCTGTCCCCAGAGCATCATCTTCCGGCGCACTTCATCTATATAGGGTGCCGTCCCGGAGACTACCCCGCCAAGCACATCATGGTGCCCATTCAGGAATTTGGTTGCCGAATGAATCGAGACATCCGCGCCGTGCTCCAAAGGGCGAAAGTTCACGGGGCTCGCGAAGGTGGCGTCCACGACGAGCGCGATCCCGGCTTGCCTCGTCACCATGCTGATGGCGTCCAGGTCCAGAACGCGACAAGTGGGGTTGACGGGTGTCTCACAGAAGATCACTCGTGTTTGCTTCTTGATGGCTTTCCGCCACACCCGCGTCTCCAGCGGATCGACGAGGCTGACCTTGATGCCAAGCGTCTCGAACTCCTCCTCCAGGAGCGCTCTCGTCCCTCCGTAGATCCAAGCGCTCGCGACGATGTGATCGCCGGGTCGGAGCAGAGCCAGCAGCGCACACGCCGTCGCCCCCATGCCGCTGGCCATCAGCACCGACGCCTCGGCGCGCTCGAGGGCCGCGACCCGCCGCTGCACGACTTCCGCGTTTGGCGCATTTCCGTAGCGGGGATAGCGCAGGCCCTCCGCCGAACCGATCTCCTGGATGTAATTGACCGACTGAAACAGCGGCTGGACCACCGCTGAATCGACATCGCGCTGAGTGGCCTGCTCCCCGCCGTGCACGGACAGGGTGCCGAACTGCTTGTTTCCGGCGCGTTTCGGCATCGTTCAGGCGAACACGCGACGGCCGCGCGTGTCGAGATCCGGTTTGATGACGCGAACGACTTCGGATGGCGAAGAGCCCACGAGATCCCGGAGGACGACGTCCCCGGGCTTGATGCGTTCATCGAGAATGACGGTCGCGAGCTCGTGCCGCCGCGGCCCGTAGACCCAGGCCAGCTCCCCTTCGTTGAGCAACCGACTCTGAGCGTCCGTCGGGTGCATGAATACGGCGGAGCCGCGCGCTACGTCGCCGGATCGGGTCGCGATCAGCTCGGAAACCCGAAGGGGCCGGTTCCGAGTGTCGGGCGTCATGCGACCTCCTCCCCCGAAGGCCCCCCCCCACCACCCTCTCCAACCGGTGTGTACATCGTGCCGTGACGCATGATGAGCCGGCGGTGGCACATGCGGTCGAGCGCGTGACGCACCGCGGGCTCCGGCTCGCCGAGGTCGCCCGCCAGCTCCCAGGATTCAGCGCGCCCGCGACGTTTGATCGCCTGAAAAGCGCGGCGCTCGCCATCCTCGAGGACGCCCACGAGCTCCAGACCGCTGTCGCGCTCCACGACGAGGGCCAAGCCGTGCCGCTCGAGCACCGTCTCGATCGTGTCCCAGTGGTCGTCCGTCATGCCCCGGAAAACGAAATAGGCTTCACGCTCCTGGCCAGGCCGCATCAAGAGCTTGGCGATCACTTCATCGGCACAGGAGAAGTCGATCATCGCCACGTGGGAAAAGTCGATCACCGTGAGCGAGCGATCCTGCGCGCCCGACGATCGCAGGAGCAATTCGATCTGTGTACGGACGGCGGCGCCGGTCGGACGGGTGACCAGGTTGGAATAGAGGTTTGCCGACAGTGTTTGGCGGAGGACCGTGCCGAGGTCGATGTGATTCGTCATCGCGCTGGGATCCGCTCCGGGATGGTCACCTGGATCTGCGCACCGGGGAAGGGCGGCAGGTTCTCTTCCAGGGGAACGTCGTCGTCCCAATCCGGGACGATCGCGATGCGCGCGGTGCCACTTCGGACCGAGAGCTTGCCGTTCCAGCGTCCAATGTACTTGCGGACGCCGGCCAGACCTTGGCCGCGGCCGGGATCCCGGAAGCGGGTCACGCCACGCACGACGGCGGCCTCGAGCGCCGCGGCGTCATCCCAGCGGTCGTCGGGGACGTGGCTGCCGGCGCTTTCCAGAGAAGTGCGGAAGCCAACGCCAGCATCGCAGACGGCAATGACCACGACGCGACGCCCGAGTCGCTTCGCCCAGTTGTACGTCTGCACCATCACCCACCCTCCGCGACCCGCATGTTCGATGATGTTCTGACAGACCTCGGAGAGCGTCATGGTGAAACCGCCGAGTGCCTTCGGGTCGATGCCGAGCTCCGTTCCGATGATCTGCCTCGTCTTGTCCTGAATGCGCCCGACGACATCGTGAATGTCTTCGGTCTTCGAAACGGGAGTGAGCTCGAGCAACACCTGGGAATCACTGTGTGTCGCGCGTTTCGGCACGACGCCCTTCAGCTCGAAGAACTCGTCGGCGTAGAAGAAGAAGTTCGCGCGCGACCAGTACGAGACGGTATCGTCCGCTTCGGGGACCGCCAGCGTGGGACGCGCATGGTCGCGTGTCTGCCCCAGCGTCAGCAAAGCGCTGAGTCCGTAGGGTGAGGCCCATCTCGTGTGACGCGCATCCAGGAGCACTTTGGCATCCGCTGGAAGTGGTGCGACCTGCTGCAACACCTGCTCAAAGCTATTTTCGTCGAGCGATTGCGGGACGTTAATGACGGTTGTCACGTGAAGCTGAGCTTTCCCCGCAGGTGATCGGCTAGGCCGGTGGCGCCCCGGTGCTCGACATTTCGCGCAGCCGCGCGATGCGCGGCCCGGATGGCGTCGCCTAACATATCACCGGCGACCAGCCTGGAGAAATAGGTCGCGCCCCACACATCGCCGCATCCGGTCGGGTCCACCGCCGCCGGCACCGGTTCCGCGGGTATGAGCTCGGTACGGATCGGACCGGTGGATGGTCCGAGGCCGGAGCCTCGAGCGATGTCGGCAAGGCGGTAGAACTCAGGCGCGGCAAAGTACACCGCGCCGCGGCGGCCCAACGTGACGGCCAGACATTGCGACCCCGCGTGCATGGCCGTCGCGGCGAGCGCCATTGGATCGGGCGCCATCATCCGGACCTCGTCCTCGTTCGCCTGAATCAGATCGAAGCACGCGCACCACTCGCGTACGTTCGAGAGCGGTCGGGGCACGCGCAGTCCGTCAGGCTGCACGGCCATCACCATCATGTGCAGGTCCGCGTACATCGGCCCCTGAAAGTTGCGGCGAAGCTCCTCGGCGGTGGCCAGATCGAGCTCCCATCCGCTCAGGAAGTTCACGTAGATCGCGTCCAGATGGCTCGCATCGATCAGCGGCTTCAGCGCCGCCCAGTTCCAGCCCGGAACGCCGCCGGAGAGCACTTCGGTCCGGCGCTCGTCGGAGAAGTAGCGTAGCTCCACGCGATTGTTGGGGTACGGCACCTCGACCAGCGCCGCATCGGGCGCGACACGCTGCAGACTCGTCAGGAATTGCGTTGCCGGTACGGCGAGATCCGAACCGATTTTCATGAGCGGCACGATCTCCCAGTTCTCCGGGAGCGCCGCGTCGAGCGCGCTCAATGAATATGTGATTCCACCCCATTCGTGCACCGGCGCGCTGTGGGGTTGGCGCCCATGGATGACGTCCCAGACAAAGCTTCCAATGACGCCAATACGCTTCTTCATGGCAACGTCACAGGTGTCCCAACGTCGCCATCTTGAAAGTCGCTACCGCCCCGACGACGCCGGCGGTGCCGGGCAGCTCGGCCGGCACGATGCGAGCGGCTTCGACCGCCGGCTTGAACGCCCGGCGGCGGACCTCGGTGCGCAGCGGGGTCAGGAGCGCCTCCCCGGCGCGAATCACGCCGCCGGCGATGACCACGGTGTCGGGGTTGAACACGTTCAGGAGCGTCGCGATGCCGGCGCCGAGGTAGCGCGCGGTGTCGCGGACGATTTCGTTGGCCAGGCCGTCGCCTTTCTTCGCGGCGTCGTACACGGTTTCGGCGGTGATGCGGTCGAGCTGCCCGTCCACCATGGATGGAAGCATCGACGCCGTGTCCTCGCGGACGAGCGCTTCGCGCGCGCGGGTGGCGATCGCGGGACCGGACGCGTATGCCTCGAGGCAGCCATAGTTGCCGCATTTGCAATGACGGCCGTTGACGTCGATGGTGGTGTGGCCGATCTCCCCGGCGACGTCGGACGAGCCGTGATACAGCTCGCCGTTGAGAATCAGCCCGCCTCCGATGCCCGTGCCGATCGTGATCCCGACGACGTTGACGCCGCCGCGCGCCGCTCCGAGCCACCATTCACCGACGGTCGCGCAGTTGGCGTCGTTGTCGAGCGTCGCCGGCAATTTGAGTCGTGTGGTGATGCGCTCGCGAAGTGGGAAGTCTCGCCAGCCCAGATTCGGCGCGACGATCACGATGCCTTTGTCGCGGTCCAGCGGACCGGGCGCGCCAACGCCGATGCCGAGGATGTCTTTCCTCGCGGCACCGGTCTCGTTGATCGTGTCGAGTATGACGCCCTCGATGAGACCGATGATGCGGTCGACGACGCCCTCCGCGCCAAGCTCGGACTGCGTGGCGATACTGCGCATTCCCGACGTGTGCGATCCGTCGACGGAGATCGCTCCCGCGGAAATCTTCGTCCCGCCGAGGTCGAGACCGATGATGAACTGCTTCCTTTTCTTTCCGGTCATGTGAGAGGCGCGGGTGTCAGGTTGAAGAGAGAATATCGAGCACGCGCGCCAGGACGTCACGCGGGGTGATCTCTCGCATGCATCGCCAGTGACCCAGGGGGCAGCGGCGCGGGCCGTGTCGGTCGCACGGCCGGCAGGCGAGGGTATCAATGCCGACCGTGCCCGACCCCTTGGCCAAGGGGCCGAACCCGAACGCCGGCACCGTCGGCCCAAAAACCGACAGGGTGGGAGTGTCCACCGCGGACGCGAGATGTTGCGGGGCGGAATCATTGGTCACGACCACGCCGCACCGCCGAATGAGCTCCGCCGATCCCAACAGCGTGAGCACGCCGGCGGCGTTGAGCGCGCTCGCGCCCGCGGCGGTGCAGACGTCCGCGGCCAGCGGCGCATCGTCCGCGGAGCCTAAAACGACGACGCGGGCGTGCGGCGCGAGCTCGCGCGCCAGCTCGGCGTAGTAGGGCCAGCGCTTCGTCGCCCAGACACTGCCGGGAGCAAGCGCCACGAGCGGCGGACCGTCGTCCTGCGCGTCATGCGCGTCATGCAGCGCGAGAAACCGGTCGACCGCTCCGCGCTCGGGAATGCCCGGGTACAACCGCGGACGCAACTCGGTGTCTGAGGGAACCGCATCGGGCTTCGCGAGCCGCAGCAAGCGAGCCGCGTGGTGCAGGTCTTCGCGGAACTCGATCTTCTCCGTGTAAAACGGTCGCCCCGCGTGCGTGGCAAATCCGACGCGACGGGTCACGCCGCCCGCGAACGCGAGTGCGCCACTGCGCAGAGACCCCTGCGCAAGATACGCGGCATCGTAGCCGAACTGTCGGAGGCGGCCGGCAAGCCGGAGAAAGCCGCGGAGGCCGCGATCGGACGCGCGTTTGTCGTAGGGCACGACGGAGCGAATCCCGGGATGATTCATCAGCAACGATGCCGAGGCCGGCGTCGTGACGACGTCCACCGGTCCGCGCTTGGCCAACTCGGCGATCAGCGGTGTGGTCAGCACGGTGTCGCCGATGAACGACGTCTGGATGACGAGGGAGGACGCCATGGTCTAACCGCGGAAATCAATCGACTTGCAAGACCGCCAGGAAAGCCTCCTGCGGGATCTCGACGGCGCCCACCTGCTTCATCCGCTTCTTTCCTTCCTTCTGCTTCTCGAGCAGCTTCCGTTTCCGGGTGATGTCACCGCCGTAACACTTCGCGAGCACGTCCTTGCGCAACGCCTTCACCGTCGTGCGCGCAATGACTTTGTTGCCGATGGCGGCCTGAATGGCCACCTCGAAGAGCTGTCTCGGAATAAGCTCCTTGAGCTTCTCGGCGATCTTGCGGCCGTACTCGTACGCCTTGTCGCGATGGATGACGACGGCGAACGCGTCCACCGGATCGCCATTGATCAGCATGTCGAGCTTCACGAGATCGCTCTCGCGGTAATCGAGCAAATCGTAGTCGAGACTTGCGTAGCCGCGGCTGATCGTCTTCAGCTTGTCGAAGAAATCGAGAATGATCTCGGCGAGCGGAAACTCCCAGTCGAACTCGACGCGCTGCGTGTCCAGATACGTCATTCCCTTGTAGACGCCGCGGCGTTCCGTCCCCAGGGTCATGATGGGACCGATGTACTCGGCCGGCGCCATGATGCGGGCCTTGACGTAGGGTTCCTCGATGCGCCCTATGTGCCCGGGATCCGGCATTTTGGACGGCGATTCGAGCAGCTCCATCGTGCCATCGGTGTGATGGATGTGGTATTCGACGGTCGGGACCGTCGTCACCAGGTCGAGATTGAACTCTCTCTGCAGACGCTCCTGCACGATCTCCATGTGCAGGAGGCCCAGGAATCCCGATCTGAAACCGAACCCGAGAGCGGTAGACGTCTCGGGCTCGTATCGTAACGATGCGTCGTTGAGCTGCAGCTTTTCCAGCGCGTCGCGCAGCTGCTCGTAATTCTGCGTATCGGTCGGATAGAGGCCGGCGAACACCATCGAGTGGACGTCTTTGTATCCGGGCAGCGGCTCCGCCGCAGGCCTCGCGGAATCCATGATCGTGTCGCCCGCGCGCGTTTCTTTCACACTGCGCACGCTCGCGACGACGTAGCCAACTTCGCCGGGACCCAGCTCGTCGGTCGGTACCTGCCGGAGCTGGTTGTACCCGACCTCCGTCACCTCGTACGGGTCGCGCGACGCGCCCGCGAACATGATCTTCGTGCCCTTGCGAATCCGGCCGTCGACGACGCGCACGCTCGGGATCGCGCCGCGATACTTGTCGTAGTACGAATCGAAGATCAGCGCGCGCAACGGGCCGTCGGGATCGCCGGTCGGCGCCGGCACGCGCTTGACGACTGCCTCGAGCACCGCGTCGATGCCAAGCCCTTCCTTCGCGCTGACAAGGAGGATGTCATCCGGGTCGGCGCCAATCAGGTCGTGCACTTCCTGCTTCCGTCGCTCCGGCTCCGCGCCCGGGAGGTCGATCTTGTTCAGCACCGGAACGATCTCGAGACCGGCGTCGAGCGCGAGAAACAGATTGGAGAGCGTCTGCGCCTGGATGCCCTGCGATGCGTCAACGACGAGAATCGCGCCCTCGCACGCAGCCAGGGAACGCGAGACCTCGTACGTGAAGTCGACGTGCCCAGGCGTGTCGATGAGGTTGAGCTCGTAACGGCTGCCGTCGCGCGCGCCGTACGTCATCCGGACCGCGTTGAGCTTGATGGTGATGCCGCGCTCGCGCTCGAGATCGAGTGTGTCGAGCACCTGCTCCTTCATCTCGCGCTTCTGCAGCGTCCCAGTGGCTTCGATGAGCCGATCGGCAAGCGTGGACTTGCCGTGGTCGATGTGCGCGACGATGCAGAAATTACGAATATGGTCCAGCTTCAATGCGGTCTCGGCGGGCTCGCGGTCCGAACTCGTGAAGTGCTTGCAGCTACGAAATATAGCCCCCGTGACACAAACGGCCGCGTGATTGCACGCGGCCGTTTTGCGATGCGAGACGCCGTGCGCTCTACTCGCCCGGCGGCTTGTCGGGCTTCGGAGCCGGCCGCGAAGTCCTCGTCTCGCTCGGCGACGATGCACGCGCGGGCTGAGACCTGGGCTGCTCCGCGGGACGCGCTCGATCGGGCGCCGGTCGCGAAACTTCGGCTGGCCGGGAAGTCTCCGATGCGCGCGGCCGCTCGCTGTGCGTCGTCTCGCGCGGCCTGGATGAGCGCGCATCGTCGTTGGACCGCGTACGTTCCGGACTCCTCGTTGCTCTTGGCCCGATCTCCTCGACGACGACGCGTCTGCGATTGTCGGCATCGCGAGCACGCCGGCCGGAGGTTCGAGTGGCGGGATCTTTCCGATCTATGACGACGCGCCGTGTCACAAGTACCGCCGGGGACGGGTCGGTGATCGGACGGTACCCGGGCCGAGCCAGAGTCGGCGTGGGCGGCCGGGAAGGCGGCACCGTCCCAACCGGGTTCGGCCTGCGCGGCCCGATGTTCTGTGTCCGTCCCAGATCATTCCAGGCGTAGGACCGCAATCCGTGCCGCATTCCGCAGCTCGAGAACCTCGAGAAGCTCGAGTACGGATCGCGGGAGCGACCGAGGAACCACAAGCCGGGAGCGCCCCACGTTCCCCAAAATCCATAACTGTGACCGAGTCCGTAGCTGCTGAGCATCGCGCAATCCCATGCGGACGCCGCGTACGTCGTAAACGATTGCGAGCTGAAGCTGTGAGCAAACTTGAGCGTGAAAGGCTCACCGTCCGCAATCATCTCGGCGAAATCACGAATGGCAAATCGCGGATCGTGGTTCCAGTAATAGTCCTCGATCTCGACGTCCAGCCATGCATTCCTATCGGCGACTTGGCCGAGAAACATCGGCGTGCGCGTCGCGATCATGAAGACGAAGCCGTGCCCCCGACCGTCGTACGAATCCATCGACGCGCCAAGGCCACGGAACGGGTTCGCGGTGAAGGTGAGCAGGGACGGTGCGGCGTCGTAGTCGCCGTCGAAATAGCCTGTCTGCAGCGCCTTCTTAGCGGGAACGAACGTCGGCTGGCGCGGCGACTCGGGATAAACCACTCGGATTACGCCGTCGCCGCTCAGATGCGCCACGATGACGTGCGCGGATTCCTGTACGCGGAAAACCGCATTGACGCTTCGAAGGAAGATCCCACCGGAATACGATGTGTGGATCGATCCCCTGGGTCCGTCTTCAGGTTTCAGAGGCTTGGGGGCCTCGATTCCGGTCTGAGGAACGCAAGCCGCCGCTCCGAAGAGCAGCAGCGAGGAGCCAAGAATTCGTCGAGCGGACCTTGCCATTCTCCCCCCCCTCCCGGGTTGTATACAAATTGGTGCACGTACCGCGCCAGGCGCAAGAGGGAAGTTCGAGTGGGTGCTCCCCACTCCCCACTTTCCGCTAGCTTGCTGCCCGATGGGCACTGCCGCGCGCGCCGATCTGCACGACCCGGCCTCCCTCGCGGCGCTCGGCCACGTCGAAATCGTGGCGCGCTGGATTGTGGACGGCTTTCTCTCCGGTCTCCACCGGTCACCTCGCAAGGGGTTCTCGGTGGAGTTCGCCGACTATCGCCCATACCAGCCCGGAGACGACCTCAGGTTTGTCGACTGGAAGATCGCGGCGCGTTCCGACCGCTGGGTCGTTCGCCAATACGAGGAAGAGACGAACCTCAGGGCCACCATTGTTCTCGACGTCAGCCGCTCGATGGCCTGGAGCGGGGCTCAACTTCGAACGCTCGGCAACTCCACCGGCTCTGGTCGCTTGACCAAATTGGCCTACGCCGAGATCCTCACGGCGTCGCTCGCCCTCCTGTTGTTGCGACAGCGGGACGCCGTCGGACTCGTGCGCTTCGACGAGCGCGTGCGCAGCTCGGTCCCGCCCCGCGCGCGCACCGGACATTGGCGGCGCGTGATAGCGGCGCTCGAGGAACCAGGGGCCGGGATGGCGTCGAGCGCGCCCGAGGCGCTCACCCAAGCGGCGCGCCTGATCAACCGGCGAGGCATGATCGTGCTGATCTCGGATTTGTTGATGGAGCCGGCCGAAGTCGAGCGCGCGATGCGCGGATTGCGAGCGATGGGTCACGACGTGACCGTCCTTCACGTGATGGATCCGGAGGAACGGTGGCTGGGTGGGACGGGCGAGGCGCTTTTCATCGACCCTGAATCGCGATTCGAGGTGCCGGCCAGCGTGACCGATGTGCGCGCGGCATACCGCTCGACCGTCGAGGAAGTGATCGAGGAGTGGCGCGATATGCTCGCCTCAACGGGGGTCAGCTACGAGGTGATCCTCACCGATCATCCGTTCGGGGTTCCCTTGCGGCGCGCGTTCGCGGCGCGCCAACGGCTGCCCTGATCTGTGAGCTTTCTTGCTCCGTGGTTTCTGATGCTCGGCGGTGCCGCGCTCGTGCCGCTGCTCATTCACCTGCTGCGCCGCAGAATTGGGCTGCAAGTCGAGTTTCCGGCGGCGCGTTATCTCGCGCGGGCGGAGCGCGAACACAGTCGGACGCTGCGAATGCGCAATCTCCTGCTCATGCTGCTGCGCGTGCTGGTCGTGCTCCTGATCGCGGCCGCGGCAGCGCGGCCCACGGCGCGAACGGGGGGGGCGGGCCATGCGCCGACCGCGCTCGCGATCGTCGTCGACAATTCCATGAGCACGTCCGTGGTCGTGAGCGGCACGCCCCTCCTCGAGGGATTCAAGCGGCTGGCCCGCGAAGCGATCTCCGGTGCGTCCCCGGAGGACCGCCTGTGGCTCGTTACGGCGGACGGATCGGTGCGCGGTGGCACCCGCGCGAGTCTGCTCGAGGAGCTCGACCGAGTGCGACCCTACGCCGGAGCGGGTCGCATGCGCGACGCCGTGGCTCGCGCCGTCGCGGCGGTCGAGGCGAGCGGAATGGTGGCGCGGCAGGTCGCCATCCTGACGGATGGGCAGCGGACCACGTGGAGCGAGCCGGCCCAAACGCGCGGCGACGGGCCCGTGCTCATCTGGGCGCCCAGCGAGCCGGCCCCCATCAATCGAGCGGTGGTGCTCGGCGAGCCGCGTCCCCTGCGCTGGACTCCTCGCGGCGCGCTCGCGGCGCGCGTGCTCAGTCCGGACTCCGCTACCTATAGAATGACACTCGGCGCGCGCACCCTCGCGCGGGGCACGGTGGCGCCAGGAGAAGAGGCAGTCGTGCGGGCAGCGCCCGCGGAGCGGGGATGGACGGCGGGAACGGTCGAGATCGAGCCCGACGAGCTCGTGCTCGACAACGTTCGGCACTTCGCGCTCTGGATCGGCCCGGCGCCGGCAGTTCGCGTGATGCCTGGGGCGGGAGCGTTCGCGCGAAACGCGGTAGACGTTCTGCGCGCCTCGGAGCGCGTGGCCGAGGGCGCGGGGATCCTGGTCGCCTCGGCGGACGAGGCGACGACGATTCCGTCGCTATTGCTTCCGCCGTCAGACCCCGTTCGGCTGGGGGCAGCGAACCGCTCGCTCGAACGCCTTGGAATTCCATGGCGACTCGGCCCGGCGCGACGCGAAGCGGCGATCGCCCGCGGCGAAAACATTCAGGGGATTTCCGTCTCGTCGCGCTACCAGCTCCTGCCGCGAGGGGTCCCTGATGCGGAGACGCTCGCGGTCGTGGGACGGGAACCGTGGATCGTGAGCGGACCGCGATACGTCCTTGTGGGCTCGCCGTTCACGCCCGACGCGACGTCGTTTCCCGTCTCGGCTTCGTTTCTGCCCTGGCTTGGCGACGTTCTGGCTTCGCGCCTGCACGCGGACCCCGGCACTGTGCGCAATGCGGCGCCCGGAGAGACCGTTGCCCGTCCAGCGGGAGTGGACGCCCTCGAGCGCATCGACGGAGGGCGCACCTCGCTGGCCGGCACCACGATCGACGCGCCGTCTGTCGCCGGCACTTACTTCTTCATACAGGGGACGCGGCGGGTCGGGGCCCTGGTGGTGAATCCTGAAGTGGCCGAGTCTCGATTGGAGCGTTGGGGGCTCGATGATCTCGAGGACCGCGTCGTCACGACGCCGGCCAGGGTCGAGCGCGACCAGGAGGAGTGGGTGCGTCAGTCCTTCAGCGGATCCGCGCGCCGATCGCTCGTGGTCCCTCTCCTATTCGTGGTTGCTCTGGTACTCGGTGCGGAAATGGTGGCCGCGGCGACGGGCGGACGTAGCTAACGGTCGACGTGTCGTTACCGCTGCTGCTCGAGTCGATCGATCGACTGCCGGCGTTCTCACGCCTGGCCAACTCTCTTCCAGCCCCCGGCGAGCGGCGCCGGATCGCGGGACTCGCGGGCAGCGCCGATGCCGCCGCGGTCGCCGCGCTGGCGGTGCGCGCGCCCGGCCGTTTCTTCGTGGTCGTCACCGACACGCTACCCGAGGCCGAGCGATGGCTGGCCGACCTCCGCTCGTTGCTCGCGGAAGACATTGTCGCGCTTTACCCGCCCCGCGAAGGATTCGGTGAGGCCGAGCCACATGTGGAAGTGGCCGGCGAGCGCGTCGAGACGCTGGAACGCACCATGCGCGGCGAAGTCCGAATACTCGTAACGACGACCCGGGCTTTGCTGGAACGTACGCGCATGCCCCGCGCCCTTCGCGATCTCCGAGTCGAGCTTCGGAAACGCGAGCAACGCAGTCTTTCGGAGCTGATCGAGCACCTGGAGCGCATCGGCCTGGAACGCGTACCGATGGTGGAGGATGTCGCGCAGTTCAGCGTCCGCGGCGGCATCCTCGACATTTACGGTTTCGGCATGGCCGACCCGGTTCGCGCTGAGTTCTGGGGCGATGAAATCGTCGATCTGCGACAGTTCGACATGGCCTCGCAGCGGTCGACGCGGGAAGTCGAGCATGCGCTGGTGCTGCCGGTGGATGGCAGCATTCAATACGACGCGCTCGAATCCGAGCGCCGGTCGATTCTGACGCTCTGGACTCCGGACACGCTGCTGGTATTGCCGGAAGGAGTGCACATCGACGCGGAGCTCCAGCGCACCTGGGGCGAAGCGGCGCACCATATAGATCTCGCTCGCCGGCGGGGAGAGGACGTCCCCGGCCGCGACGAACTTTTCGAGTCGCCGGCGGCGCTGCTGAAAGACATCGCCGCGTTCGGCGCGATCGAAGAAGTGGTGTCGCGCGACGACGCCGAGATCGTGTTCCCGGTGCGTGCCCCGGAGGTGATCGACCGCGACATCAAGCAGCTCCGGCGCATCGTCCGAGACCCGTTTCGCACCATCATTCTCTGTGACAACGCTGGGCAGTGCGAGCGGCTGGACGAATTGCTCGCGGACGGCCGCACGGCGTCGCCGGCCGCGCTGACGGTGGGTGTACTACAGGGCGGATTCGTCATTCCCTCGGCGGACGGCGCCGGGCTGCGCGTGCTCACGGACCACGAGATCTTCCGTCGGGAACGCCGGATCCGCAGGGCACGGAAGTACACGAGCGGAATTACCGCCGACACGCTGTCGCTCCGCGAGGGAGACTACGTCGTCCACCTCGAGCATGGCATCGGAATTTATCGCGGAATTGAGACAATCTCCGTCGCAACGAGCACCGTCGAAGTCGCGATCTTGGAGTATGAGGGGGGCGACCGACTCAACGTCCCGCTGTACCGCATCGACCAGCTGGAGCGGTACCGATCGGCGGGGGACGTGTCGGAGGACAGTCCGCCGCCGCGGTTGCACAAGTTGGGCGGCAGGCGCTGGAGCCAGCAGCGCGAGAAGACGCGGTCGGCGATTCGCGAGATGACGGTCGAGCTCCTGGACTTGTATGCCCGCCGCAAAGTGGCGTCGCGGCCCCAGCACGTGCCGGATACCCCATGGCAGGCCCAGCTCGAGTCGTCCTTTCTCTTCGAGGACACCCCCGACCAAAGGAAAGCAACGGCGGACGTAAAAGCGGACATGGAAAGCGCGAAGCCGATGGACCGCCTGCTCGTCGGAGATGTGGGTTACGGCAAGACCGAAATCGCCGTGCGCGCGGCCTTCAAAGCCGTGCAGTCGGAGCGGCAGGTCGCCCTCCTCGTTCCCACCACGATTCTCGCGGACCAGCACGCGCGGACGTTCGGCGAGCGGCTCGCGGACTTTCCGATTCGCGTGGCAATGCTGAGCCGGTTCCAAACCCCGAACGAACAGCGGGTGGTGCTCGACGAGCTCGCGAAAGGAAACGTGGACATCGTCATCGGAACGCACCGGCTACTCAGTCCCGACGTCACATTCAAGCAGCTCGGCCTGATCGTCGTGGATGAGGAACATCGCTTCGGGGTGAAGCACAAGGAACGACTCAAACAGCTGCGACTGGAGACCGACGTGCTCACGCTCACGGCGACCCCCATACCGCGCACGCTTCACATGTCGCTCGCCGGATTGCGGGACATGACGCTGATGCAGACCCCGCCTCGCGACCGATCCCCGGTGCTCACCTATCTCGAGCCCTGGGACGACGGCCTCATCGAGGAGGGCATCACCCGCGAGCTGGATCGCGGCGGCCAGGTATTCTTCGTACACAATCGCATCGAGACCATCGAAGCGATCGCGGACCACGTGAGGCGCGTCGTGCCTCGCGCCAACGTCGCCGTGGCGCACGGCCAGATGCGCGAGAGGCATCTCGAGGAGATCATGCACCGGTTCGTGAACGGCGAGGTCGACGTCTTGGTCTCCACGATGATCGTGGAATCCGGCCTCGACGTGCCCAACGCGAACACCATGTTCGTCAATCGCGCCGACAACTTCGGTCTCGCGCAGCTCTATCAGTTGCGGGGGCGCGTGGGCCGCTCGCACCGCCGCGCCTACTGCTACCTGATCGTTCCTGATCAGCTGGACGAAGACGCGGACCGCCGGCTGCGAGTGCTGGAGCACTACACCGAGCTGGGATCAGGGTATCGCATCGCCCTCAAGGACATGGAACTGCGCGGCGCCGGGAACCTGCTCGGCCCCGAGCAAAGCGGCTTCGTCCAAACGGTGGGCTTCGACCTCTACCTGCGCCTGCTCGACGAAACGGTCCGGAATATCACGCAGGGAGACGGCGGACCAAAGCTCGTCCCAGCCGAGGTGTCGGTCGACACGCCGAGCTATCTGCCGGATGACTACGTCGCCTCGCACGAGGCGAAGCTCGACGTCTACCGGCGTCTCTCGCGCGTCATCGATGCGGCCGAGATCGTGGCGCTCCAGCACGAGATGCGCGACAGGTTTGGACCTCTTCCGGCGGCCGCGGAGGCGATGCTCGCCGTCGCCCAGCTCCGTATTCTGGGCGGCCGCCTGAGCATTGACAGCATTCTGGTGCGCGGCAATGAGGCGCGTATTAACTTCCGCGACACCGCGGCTCCCCGGATGAAAGGGTTGTCCGCGGCGTTTCACGAGGTGCAATTCCAGGCGGAGGTTCGCCGGGCGCACCCGCTGTCGCTGAAGCTCACGCGGCTCGGCGGCGTCCCCATTCTCGACGGACTAGTGCGCGCTCTCACAACGCTTGCTCCTACGGCAAGCTGAACAGCTCATACGCCGACAAGCTGCCTTTGGAGCTCTCCAACCAATGAAGATTCGTTCGATCGCTCTCCTACTCGGTTCAGTCGCCAGCATCACAGCCTGCGACGGACTTCGCGAAGCCCTGACCGCTCATGTGGACGTCACGGCGAAGGCCGAGAACCACGAGCTCTCCGTCACCCGGCTGTCCGATCTCATCGGAAACTCCCCGATGCAGATTCCCGTCAATCGGGACATCGCGACACTGGTGAGCGATCTCTGGATTAACTATCAGCTGCTCGGCGTCGCGGGAGCGCGCGGCGACTCGCTGGCCGACCAGAAGCTCTTGGATGAAGCGCTGCGCGGCGTCACGTCCAATATGAAGTTGCGCCAGTTCATGGACCGGATCTCTGGCACCCTCAAGGCGGATTCGGCGTCGGAAGCGACGTACAATCAGGCAGCCGGCGGGCTGTTCGTGGCCAGACACATCCTGTTTCCGGTGCCGGGTGGCGCCACGCAACAGCAGAAAGACTCGGTGCGTCGCGTAGCGGAAGGAGTCCGCGCGCGTCTCACCACCGCCAATTTCGCCGACCTGGCGAAACGGCACAGCAGCGATCCGGGTTCCGCGCAGCGCGGCGGAAGTCTGGGCGCGTTTCCGCGTTCGGACATGGTCAAACCGTTCGGGGACGCCGTCGCGGCGCTTCGTCCAGGCGACATCTCACCGCTCGTCGAGACGTCATTCGGGTTTCACATCATTCAGCGTCCGACGTACGCCAACGCGAAGGCGGAATACGACTCCGCGTTCGTGCGGTCGTCCGCGCAGCGCGCCGAGAGCGTCTTCGTCTTCAACGTGGACACCGGCGCCAAGATCAACGTGCGCGGAAATGCCGCCACGATTGCGAAGAGCGCGGCGCGCGATCTCAGCGGGTACCGTGGCAAAACCGACGTCCTCGCGTCGTACCGGGGCGGCGAGCTGACGGTGGGCCGCTTCGTCGGTTGGGTAGAGTCGTACAACCCGCAGATGCGGCTTCCGCAGCAGATGGCGCAGGCACCGGATTCGCTGGTGCGGCAGTTCGTGAAGAGCGTGGCGCGGAACGAAGTCATGCTGAACATGGCGGACAGCGCGGGAGTCACGATTCCCGCCGATCAGATGACGGAGATGCGCAACGAGTTCAAAGGCGTCGTCACGTCGCTGCAACAGCAGCTCGGCGTCGATCCGAAGTCGCTCGCGGACAGCGCGCGTTCGGTGCCGGAGCGCGAGCGACTCGCGGCCGCGCGCGTCGAAGCGTACATGGATCGCATCATGGCGGGCCAGGCTCAGCCGCTCTCGGTGCCGCCGCCCGTACAGGCCGTGCTGCGGTCCAAATTCGAGGCAAAGACCTTTTCCGCGGGTGTGGATCGCGCGGTGGAGCGTGCCAGGAAGCTTCGGGCGGCAGGTGACTCCACTCGCGCGGCGCAGCAGCCTCGCTCGCAGGTGCCGCTGCCGACGCCGCCGAGTCCCCAGCCTGACACTCCAATCAGCAAGAGGCCTTAGGGCCAGACGGTGGACCTGCAAGGACCGCGGATGGGTATGATGGGCATGAAGGCATCGTTGCTCCTTTTAATGACATTCGCCGCCGCGCTTCGCGCGCAGCAGCC
>JBBDXZ010000050.1:7140-38956 GCA_040902075.1 Gemmatimonadaceae bacterium | reverse complement strand
CCAGACGACCCGGCGGGCCGTACGCGGCGATCCCGTGCACAGGGTGCGCCAGCGCTTCTCGTCCAGGCTGCAGCAGCGTGGGCCGCCGGGCCACATCTGAGGCTACTCGGTGGACATCAGCCGACACTCGCAGCCACAGGTGAACGTGCCAGCGGAGCCCAACGCCCCGCGGCGAACGCTTCGTCGAGCGGCGTATCCGCGATGTGATTCAGGTAGTTGCTCAGCGTCTTTTGAGCAACCGCCAGAATGACCTCGGCGACGTTGCGCTTCGAGAAGCCAGCAGCCAGAAACGCACCCAGCTCCTGCTCCGGAATCCGACCGCGGAGCCTCACAATCTCTCTCGTGAAACGCGCGAGCGCCGCGAAACGATTGTCCGGGATGTCCTGGCCGTTACGGATCGCCGCCACGACGTCGCTCGGCACTTTCTTCATGGCGCCGACCACCGTATGTGCCGCCATGCAATACTCGCACTGATTCTCGAACGACGCGGCGAGAATCACGACCTGTTGCTCCTGTGGAGATAGGGAGCTGTCCGCCAACAGCCGATCCAGCGTGAGGTATCCCTCGAGGGCCTGCGGCGATTCGGCCAGCGTCGCCATGAGGTTTGGGATGAAGCCAAACGTCTTTTGCACCTGCTCGAGAATCGGGCGTGATGCTGGCGGGGCGTTCTGTGGGGTGTATTGCTGAAAACGTGGCATGTTGCTCCTCATCGGCGTGTGTGTGTCGCCATCAAGACGCTGCGACCTGATGAAGTTCCCTGCCGCGCCGGTTTCTTCGCCTCATGCAGCAGTTCGAGCGCGTCACGCGAACTGACTCACGCATCGAGCTGCCGGCGTAGCTAATGCAGAGGGCCCGTGGCGGACGTGTGTCGGATGGAACCGCGTCGCCCTTTCGCGTATTGCTTGAGGAGATGAGAGCCCTGCTGCAGTTCGCCAGCGTCGTCTGTATCCTGCCCACCCATTTGCACGCGCAGATGGACGCTGAATGGCGCACGGATTTCACGCGCCGGGTCGTGCCCCTCACCGAAATCGTGTCCGGCGGTCCGCCCAAGGATGGTATCCCATCACTCGACAAGCCGCGCTTCGAAACCATTGCACAAGCGGGTCGGTGGCTAGCCGATCGCGAGCCCGTGATCGTGGTCGAGCACGGGAATTCGGCCCGCGCGTATCCCCTTCAAATCCTCGTATGGCACGAGATCGTGAACGATCGCATTGGTGACATGCCGATCGCGGTGACGTTCTGTCCGCTGTGCAATACGGCTCTTGTGTTCGATCGCCGACATGCCGGGCGCACGTTGGATTTCGGAACGACGGGCCGGCTGCGGCACTCCGATCTCGTGATGTATGATCGGCAGACGGAGAGCTGGTGGCAGCAGGCGACGGGGGAAGGTCTAGTTGGCACCCATGCGGGCGATACGTTACGGATGATCGCATCCCAGACGCTGAGTTGGCGGGACGTTCGCCTCGAGCATCCGACGGCACTCGTCCTCTCTCGTCGAACGGGCTACCGCCGGGAATATGGGCGGAACCCGTACTCGGGTTACGACGCGCCGGAGGGCTCGCCAATTCGCGCGTTCTTCAGCGCCAAGCGCGACGAGCGACTCCCCGCCATGGAGCGCGTCGTCGCGGTCCGCGTGCGGAGAGAGGCAGTCGCTTATCCGTTTTCGGCGCTGCGTGACAAGAGGGTGGCGAACGATGTCGTCGGCGCGATACCCATCGTCGTCTTCTGGACTACCGGCACAGCGAGCGCGCTGGACCGCGATCGCATTGCCGAGGGTCGCGACGTTGGAGCGAGCGGGGCGTTCGATCGGCGCATCCAAGGACGTACCCTGACATTCGAGTGGAAGGACGGCGTGTTTCGGGACACGCAAACGGGCAGCACATGGACACTGAGCGGGCGCGCCGTGAAGGGTCCGCTGCTTGGCACGCGCCTCACCGCTCTGCCGGCCGGTGACTACTTCTGGTTCGCGTGGGCCGTTTTTCGCCCTGATACCCGGGTCTGGCGATGACTGCCGTGCATCAGATCAAGGCGACGACCGGCGTGTGCTCCGAGTGCGTGGAACGCGTTCCTGCGACCGTGTACGAGCGCGACAGTCGCGTCTACCTCCGTACTTCGTGCGCCCGGCACGGTGAAGCGGAAGCGCTCATCGCCAACGATGCGTCCCTGTACTGGAACGCAGATGCCGCGTCGTGCGGTGCCGGCGCCTGTTGCGGCCCGGGGGCTGCGCACAGCTGCACGCTCATCTTCGAGATCACGGAACGCTGCAACCTGACCTGCCCGACGTGCTTTACCGCCTCCTCGCCGCATCACACGTGGGCGATGTCCTTCGACGACTTTGCCGCGAAGCTGGACCGCTTGCTGCTCGCCGGGAAATCGGACTCGGACATCGTCCAGATCTCGGGGGGCGAGCCCACCGTGCATCCGGAGCTGGAGCGCTTCGTGGCGCACTGCTTCGAGCGGGGCATCAAGAAGGTGTACCTCAATACCAATGGCGTCCGCCTCTCCACCGACCGGGGGCTGGCGGAGCGACTCGCAGCGATCGACGCCGGCCAGGATCGTCTGCAGATCTACCTGCAATTCGACGGCTTTGCGGATTCGACGTACGCCCAAATTCGCGGCGCCCGCGGCCTTGCGCCGGTAAAGCGGCGCGCCGTCGAGCGGTTGCTTGAGGTGGGCCTGTTCGCCGTGCCGGTGATGGCGGTGACGCGAGGCGTCAATCTGCACGAGATCGGCGACCTGATCCGCTTCGCGCGCGCGCATCACCCGTACATGAATGCGGTTATGCTCCAGCCCGCGTTCTACGCCGGACGGTATGAGAACGATACCAAGGACACACGCGTCACCATGACCGAGATCGCGCACGAGGTCGTCCGCCAGACCAATGGCCTCTTCTCGCTGGACGACTTCACACCCATCCCCTGCAGCCATCCGAGCTGCTTCGGCATGGCCGTGGCCTTCGCACGCGGTGGGCGCTTCATACCCGTCTCGCGGTACTTCCCGCGCATGGAGCAGTGGAAAGACCCTGCGCTGGCGCCGCTCATGTCGCGGGTGAGCGATCATCTGCCGGCGAGCATGCTCGACGCGCTCTCCGATGACGACGCGCTCGATCAGCTACTCGATCTTCTCGGAGAGAGCGACGATTCCACGAGCTGGTCCAGCTATCGCGACTTCTTCGTCGTCGGGATCAAACCGTTCATGGACGCGCACACGTACGATCAGGACCGTGTAGACCGGTGCTGCGTGCACGTCGTGGACCGCGCAGGCCAGCCGGTGTCACTCTGCGAGTACAACGTGCTGCGGCGTCCGCGGGGGCTCCTGTGAAGGTGCATCTGCTCGGCGGCTTTCTGGGCGCAGGAAAGACGACGCTGGCGCGCGCGCTGGCGCAGCACCTGCGCGGTGCGGGCGAGCGGCCGGCTCTCATCACGAACGATCAGGGCCATCTCCTCGTCGATACGCGGCTTTGTCGCGATGTCGACAGCGCGGTTCAGGAGATCCAGGGCGGCTGCTTCTGCTGCCGCTATCCGGTGCTCGAGATCGCGCTCGCCACCGCCGATGAGTCGGGCGCGACAACAGTTATTGCTGAAGCGGTTGGCAGCTGCGCGGATGTCATTGCAACCGTTGTCGCCCCACTCGCGGATCGTCTGGGACATAGGTACGAGCTCGCTCCTTACACGGTGGTCGTTGACCCGTGGAAGGTGCTCGATGTCGCGGCGGGTTCGATATCACCGGACGTCGGCTATCTGTACCGCAAGCAGATCGAAGAAGCGGATGTGGTTCTGCTCACCCGTTCCGACACGTCGCCGCCGGGAGTGGTCGAGCAGATTCGCGCGTGGCAGCCGGTCGCACCGGTTTTGTCGGTGTCAGGCAGGACCGGATCCGGCATCCAAGAGTGGCTGGACATTGTGCCCTCGCGGCTTAGCCCTCCTCTGGCAATCGACTACGATCGCTATGCATCTGCCGAGGCGCAGCTGGCCTGGTTCAATGGCAAGGTGCGCGTGCGACGCAACGGTGCGGCGCTCGATGCCCGAACAATGATCCAGCGTTTCTTCGCCGCTCTTTCGCACGCACCGATCGCTCATGTAAAGCTCGTAGGCGAGGCACCGTTCGCGTGCTGGGCAGCAATGGTGCGGTCCGGCGCAGCTCCATCCATCGACTTGGATCCCGAAACTGCATCATCGGACGAGGTGACATTGATAGTGAACGCGCGCGTGGCTACCTCGCCAGGAGAGCTCGAATTACTCCTGACGACCGCCATGAAGTCGGCCGCACTTTCCGCCATCGCGGCATGGGAGGACGTCGAGTGTTTCAGCCCGGCGCGGCCGACACCGACGCACCGGTACGCCGAACGCTGTGTGTCCACTAGTGCAGCCACTTGCTGCGCGGCGTTCTATCAGCGCGAGGACGTGCTCAAGCTCCTCGGTGACTCTCACCACCCCGGAGGGCTCGCCCTCACGAGACGGGTGGCCGATGCACTCGGCCTTCGCCGCGGCGACACCATTCTCGATGTAGCCTGTGGTGGGGGCGAAAGCCTTCGCGCGATTATCACGGACCACGATGTCGTCGGCCTTGGCCTCGACGCACGCATCACACCATATCGCGATGATCGCCTCGAGCTGCGCGCGGGGGACGCACACGCGCTGCCATTCGAACCCGCGAGCGCTGACGCGGTGCTGTGTGAATGCGCGCTGAGTACGTTCGTCGATCAACCCGGCGCACTGCGCGAGATGCACCGAGTGCTTCGCGCTGGCGGGCGTCTCGCCGTGACCGACATGGTGCTGGAGGGAGAGGTACCGGAGACGCTGCGGGAGTGGGTGCATTCAGGCACGTGCCTACAGCGAGCGCTCTCCGCACGCGCCTATGTCGGTGCCCTCACCGACGCTGGCTTCCAGGTGGTCGACAGCTGGAACGCGAGTGACGCGCTCCGGGAGCTGCTCCGGCGCATCAAGCGCAATCTGGTTGGCTGGATCGCCGCCTCCGCTTCCGGCGCGGGCTCGTTACCACCACGCTTCAATCTGCGATCGGCGCGACAAACACTGCGAGAGGCCGAGGACGCGGTGGACGCCGGGATTATTCGCTATGGGGTGTTTATCGCACAAAAACCCGACGTCTCGTGAAGAGCGATCGCTTTGACATCGCGATCATCGGCGCCGGCTCCGCCGGGCTGATCGGCGCCGATTTCGCGGCCCGCATCGGCGCGAAAGTGGCGCTCATCGAGGGCGATCGCATCGGCGGCGACTGCACGTGGACGGGCTGTGTGCCAAGCAAGGCGCTGCTGCGCGCCGCGCGCATCGCGACCGATGCCCGTCGGGCGCCGGCGTTCGGCATCGAGATCCGTGAGCCACGCAGCGACATGCGTCGCGTAAGACAACGTCTGCGGGATACGATCGGAGAGATCTACGCGCACACGACGCCGCAAACATTGCGCGCGGCCGGGATCGACGTATTTGTCGGGCCGGCGCGCTTCCTGGATTCGCGCACGATTGTCGTTGACGACCGGCGGATCGTCGCGCGACGTATCGTGATCTGCACGGGAGCACGCGCGAACATCCCTGACGTCCAGGGGCTGCGCGACGTTCCCTTCCTGACCTACGACCGCCTGTTCGATCTCGAGCAGCTGCCATCCCGCCTCACGGTGCTCGGCGCCGGTCCGCTCGGCGTGGAAATGGCTCAGGCGTTCAGGCGACTCGGAGCCGACGTGACGCTCATCGGACCCCAGCTTCTCGCCCGGGAGGAGCCCGAAACGCAGACGCTGATGCGCCACGTGCTGGAGGCCGAAGGGGTCAGAATCGTTCTCGCGCGCGGCATCGGTGCGCGATCCACGCCCGCGGGGCTCGAGGTTTCGACGACCGACGGCGCGGTGCTCGGCGACCAACTGCTGGTCGCCGCTGGCCGAGCGCCGCGCGTCGAAGGACTCGAGCTGGAGCGCGCCGGTGTCCGGTACAGTGAGCGCGGGATCGCCGTCGATTCGTATCTCAGAACGAACGTGCGCCACATCTTCGCCTGTGGCGATGTGATCGGCGGCGCGCAGTTCTCGCATCTCGCGGGCTGGCAGTGCTTCCGCGCGGTGCGGAATGCGCTCCTCCCGGGCAGATCGGCCGCCGAAGCGACGGTAATGCCCGCCGTGACGTTTACCGATCCCGAGGTAGCGCGCGTGGGCCTGGTCGAGAAGGACGCGCGCGAGGTCCGCGGCGATGCCGTTCGGGTTCATCAGGTGCCGATCACCAAGGCCGATCGCGCCGTGTGCGATGGTGAGCCGCATGGCTTCGTGAAACTGATCACGGACCGTCGCGGCAAGATCGTGGGCGCCACGATCGTCGCGACGCGCGCGGGCGAAATGATCGCTGAGGTGGCACTCGCCATGGAGCACGGCCTCGGCATCGACGCGATTGCCGGCACCATTCACGCCTATCCCACGTGGTCGAGTGCACTCCAATTCGCGGCGGTCGACGTGATGATGGAACGGCTATGGGAGAGTCGTCTGTTCCGGTTGGCCCTGCGCTCTTCCGGGCTCGGACGCCGGACGCCCCACGATGCTCTGCGGCATTCTCCCCACGGCGATCATGGCGACTAGGGCCAGCCCCGCTGTCGCCATCAGCACGCCGTCCATCTGAAGCGCGGCCGCGAGCGGAGCGCCGAGGACGGCCCCCGCGAGCTGCCCCGTGCCGAGCAGCATGGAGTAGATGCCCATGGTCATACCCCGGGAGGCGTCACCCACATCGGTGATATCCGCCATGTGCGCGAACGCGGCGGGCGTAAAGCCGCTCTCCACGAGAACCCCCACCATGCCGAGCGCCAGCAGCCAGTGCGTGACGCCGTGATTCACGAGCGCCAGTGCGATGACGACGGTGAGCATGCCGCAGAGCGCGACCAGCAGCGTTCGCCGCCTCGGCCACTGCGCCGCAAACAGGGACCAGAGCGCGATCCCCACGAGAAACACCGCGGCCCAGACACCGAACACGTACCCGATGTTCGTGCCGCTATAGCCGCCGACGAGAGCCTGTGACGCCGACCGCACCGGCAGCTTCATAAGGAAGGGTGCCTGTTGTGCCCAGACTCCCACAACGGCATTCACCGCGAGCCATGCGATGATGAACGCGGGCACACCAGGTGTCGTGGCCAGCGTCGTCAGCGTTTCGCGGAGCGGAAGTACGCGATGTTGTGCGCTCGTGACTTCGCGCCACGTCGGAACGAGAAGCCACGCGAAAGCGTACACGCCTGCAAAGACGAGGAGGGCCGAGGCGCCCAGCGCGTCCCACATCACGCCGGCGCCGACGTAGCCGCCAATCAATCCTACCAGCGATGCAACCTCGAAGGCGCCCATGACGCGCAGGCGACTTGCGTCGCTCTTCTCGGTTCCTGTCGCAAGCAGCGCCAACGTCGTTGGTACGGCGAACGCAGCGCTGAGCCCCTCGAGCACACGAGCCACCAGCAGACCACCCGCGAGCGCAACGACTGGCCAGTGGCCGAACGACACCGCCGCGGCTGCGACCGCCGACACCGCGCCGACTGCCGGTCCCCAGCGCAGCACCTTCAGCTGGCCGCGGCGGTCTGCTACACGTCCGGCGATCGGAGCAACGAGTAGCTCGGTCACGTAAAAGGATGCGGCCAGGATTCCGACGAGCACCGCTCCCGCGGCAGCTCCGAGCCGATCGGCGAGCTGCGCCGCGACGATGAATGCGATGATTTGTCCCGTCGCTGCGGACGCGACGCGGATGAGCGCGTTGATCGCGATGAGTCGCCTGAGGTCGACCACTGTGAACGGCCGGGAACTATCTGGCACGTAAATGCATTGCCTCCGTAGGCGGCATCACCAAGTCACCACTCATGCGAGATTCCGATGTCCAATGCTTTCGACGTAACTGACGCCACGTTCCTCGATGTTGTCGGCACGTCCGACGTCCCCGTGCTGGTGGATTTCTGGGCGCCCTGGTGTGGCCCATGCCGAGTGCTCGGCCCGATCGTAGACCGCGTGAGCGAGCACTACGGCGAGCGACTGCGCGTCGTCCGCGTAAACGTCGACTCCAGTCCGGTGCTGTCGAGGAGCTACGATATCCGCTCCATCCCGACGCTGATGCTCTTTCGAGCCGGCGAGTCGGTGAGGCGGACCGTGGGACTCGTGCGGTTTGCCGACCTCACGGCCCTCATCGACAGCGAGCTGGCGCCGACCAAGACAGCGGCGTAGCCGGAGGTTGTCATGGCAAGAGCCGTCTGGAATGGCGCGGTGGTCGCGGAAGGTGAGAACGTCGTCGTTGTCGACGGGTACACATATTTTCGCCGCGACGACGTCAACTGGTCCCTGCTGACGCCCAGTGATCATCGCAGCGTCTGCGGCTGGAAAGGCGAAGCCAACTACTTCACGATTCATGTGAACGGTGCGTCAAACCCCGCGGCGGCGTGGGAGTACGCCGACCCGAAGCCCGCGGCAATCGCGGTAAAGGGACGAGTCGGATTCTGGCGCGGTGTGGGGATCGATGCCTCGGCTAGGGCTCCGGCCGGTACGGCGCTTTGATGCGCACGGGAAGCATCAATTCGCCCCAAGAGCTGTTGCGTGGGCTAGTCGTCCAGGCATGTCAGGACAAGCCAGCCCTGGACCAGAAAGTTCCGGAGACGGTGCGCCACGACAAAGGCGAGCATCTGCCCAGTCGCCGCGGAAGCTATCCGACAGTGAGCGTTTATCGCGATCAGCCGGACGGGAGTCATGACCTCGCGTGACCGGGAACCGAAGGCAGTTCCGCCGACTTGCTTAGACAGCGCAGAGAAATCACGGCAGCAGTAACTCACTCCCGGATGCCGGAACCAAGGACCGTCGCTTGAGCGGCACACAACGTACGGCATTCGTGCTTGCGGGCGGCGGCAGCCTGGGAGCCATCCAGGTCGGTATGCTCCAGGCCATGCTTGCACGAGGCCCCGCTCCGGACATGGTCGTGGGCGCGTCCGTTGGAGCCATCAACGGCTTCTATCTCGCCGCGGATCCGACGATCGAGGGGGTTCGGCGCTTGGCGCAGATCTGGTGCGAGCTCACCAGCACGACTGTGTTTCCACGATCGGCGATCCGGACGTTGCTCGCGCTGTTTGGCAGACGGAGATCGCTGCTCGACCCCGCACACCTGCGAACGCTGCTCGAGACGCACGTTCCCGTGCGTCGTATCGAAGACCCCGTGCTCCCCTGCACCATCATTGCGACGAATGGGTTGAGCGGCGGAGAGGTATTGCTCGCCACTGGTGACTCGGTCGACGCGTTGTTGGCGAGCACCGCCATCCCCGCCCTGTTTCCGCCAGTTCACATCGGCGGGCATTATCTGCTCGACGGCGGCGTCTCGAACAACGCGCCCGTTTCTACCGCCATCGCGCTCGGCGCGACCCGGGTTGTCGTGCTGCCGACCGGTTTTTCATGTGCCCTCCAGCGACCTCCCGCCGGGGTCATCGCCATGGTCTTGCACGCGTTCAACCTCATGGTCGCGCGTCAGCTGACGCGCGACATCGAGCGCTTCGCGTCCACGGCGGACATCGTCGTGGTGCCACCGTTATGCCCCGTGCCGATTTCCTCATACGACTTTTCGCGCACCTCGGAGCTCATCGCACGAGCCCGGGCCAGCACGGACAACTGGCTCGATGCAGGTGGACTTACACGCCACGCTGAAATACCAGCGACGCTGCAGCCGCACAGCCACTCCACGTAACTGCTGCACGAGAGGGCTCACGGAACTTTTCGATGACCGTGGGACTTCTTCGCGTACCGCATGCATGCACAGTCCATCAGTCAACATTGCCATCTTATCCAAGGAGACATTCTCATGATCAGCATTCGTCGCGGATCCGCACGGGTCCACGCAAACGACGACGGCTCGGGTCGCATCGCATTGATCGGCTTGCTCGTCGTTCTGGCACTCATCTTCACTGCGTTCCGCCTCACCGCGCAGGAAACCTCAGCACCGGCGCGCGGCACGATTCGCCCGTTCGTCGGGGCCTTCATTCCTACCGGTGACCAGCGCGACTTGCTCGAGGACGCCGTGCTGGTCGGCGCTCAGGCGTCGTGGACAGTTCACCCGAACGTGGGACTGACCGCGTCGTTCGGCTGGACGCCGACCACCGACAGGGTCGGGACGAGGTGATTGCGATTCTGGAAGCCGCCAGCCGTCAGGGATTGGTCGCATAAAGCGGATGGCACGCGACCTAGCAACGTCAGCGCGGTATCGCGGAACCAACGCCGACGCTCGTGTCTTGTCCTTGGAGCTCAAACAATCACGAAGACTCACGTGAAAATCGTGGCGCCATTGCATGGGCAACCTTCCTTACGCGGCGCAGCACGACAACTTCGACACGTCGGTCGTGAAGGTCTGTGCGGCGAGCTTGAGTCCTTCTGACAGCGTCAGATACGGGTGGAAACTGCCTGCGAGTTCTTCGATCGTGAGCCCCAGCCGCACCGACAGTGCAGCCTCGGAGATCAGCTCACCCGCTTCAGCGGCCACCACGTGCGCGCCAATGATCTTCCGCGTCTTGCCGTCCGCCACCAAGCGGATGAAGCCGCGCGTGTCGTGCGCCGCCCGTGCACGCGGCACGTGCTCGAGCGCAAGCTGCGACACCAGCACGTTCACGCCGCGCTGCCGAGCCGCGGACTCGGTGAGTCCAACTGAAGCGACCGCCGGGTCGGTAAACGTCACGCTTGGCACGGCGAACAGATCATATCGCCGGCTGTTTCCGCCGAGCGCATTCTCAGTGGCAAGGTTGCCAGCGTAGGCGGCGACGTAGACGAACATTGGCTCCCCGATAACGTCACCGGCGGCGTAGATGTTTGGCACCGTGGTCTGGAGAAACTCATCTACGACGATCTCGCCCCTCTTTGTCAGCGCAATTCCGGGGTTCTCGAGACCCAAACCACGGGTATTCGCCCGGCGCCCTGCCGCGACCAGCACCTGTTCAGCGGAGACGGTTCGTGGTCCCTTCCCGTCGCGAAGTAAAATGCTGTGCCGACCGTCGCTCGTCGTCACGCGGTCGATAGAGACGCCGGTGTGTATCGTCAGACCTTCAGCACGCAAGCTCTCTGCGAGTGCTTCGCTGATCGCCGGCTCTTCCCGCGCGACGAGCCTGTCGAGCACTTCGATAACGGTGACGTCCGCGCCGAGTCGTGAGAACATCTGCGCCAGCTCCAGGCCCACGGCGCCGCCGCCGATGACCACAAGCGACTGCGGCAGCCGCTCGAGCGACATCGCGGTCGCGTTGTCCAGATACTCCGATTCGTTCAGTCCAGGAATCGGAGGCAGCCACGGTGAGGCTCCCGTGGCGATAACGATCTTATCCCCTCGGAGAACTTGGCCATCCGAAAGCTGCACAGTGCGATCGGCGCGAAACGTCGCGCGTTGCCGAACCAAGGTCACAGACTCGTACGATTTCAGCACGTGTTCGTATTTGTCGCGGCGCAGCGTCTCGACCAACAGGTTCTTCTGCTCGCGCACGTCCGCCCAGTTGGCGGCACCGTCCGAGGTCGGGATGCCCGCGAAGCCATGGTGCTCGCGCTTGTGACGAGCTTCGGCCGCTCGCAAGAGCGTTTTCGACGGAATGCATCCCACGTTCACGCACGTTCCGCCGAGCGTGCTGCCTTCGACGATCGCTACACGCGCGCCCAGGTCCGCACCCTTGATCGCGGCGGCGAATCCCGCCGAGCCGCCTCCGATCACCAGGAGTCCGAAGGTTGTCGTCTGGTCGCTCATGATGTCCGCGGCGGCGTGGCGGAATCGGCCAGCACCTTTGTGCGATAGCCGGTGAGGCGCGTGAGGTGCATCGCAAGTTGTGCGGGCGTCACACGACGCGGGTCGTACCGCACCACGGCGAGGCTGTCCTCGTACGTGACCGTCGCGCTGAACACGCCGGGGAGCTTCTTGAGCGCCACGCGTGCCGTGGCGGGGCAGGTCCCACAGGTCATACCAGAGATGTGTAGGCGCGCGGTCGCCGTGTCCGATTGCTGCGCGACGGCAATCGCTGCTTGGCGGGCTTCAACCTGATCGGTGCAAATGGGGCAAATCAGCGCGGCTCCGCCCAGCGCAACTCCGCAGGCGAGCACCAGTTTCATCGACACCATGGATCCTCCCTAAGTCAAGACAGGTCAGGTGAACACAAACCGTGACCACCACGAAAACGTGAGCAGCGGAATCGAAAGGGCAGTCGCTGTCCAGAGCGACCATTTCATCCAACGTCTCGCGCGCGGCGATGCGCATAGCGAGTCGGGCTCGCACGCGCGACTCTCCTCACGACGAAGGATCGCGTAGCCCACGCCGAGAAAGACGATTGTGACGGCGACGAAGAGCGGTCGCAGCGGCTCGAACGTCGCCGCGAGCCCTGCTCCGCTCACGCCGAGCGCCACGGCCACGAGTGGCCCCGCGCAGCAGAGGGCCGAGCCCACCGCGGCGGCGAACCCCGCGCTGCTTGCCGCGACGGACTTAGCGACTGGATGTGACGGCATCTTCCTCCAGCGCCTCGAGAACGGGACACGCTTCGGTAATACGACGCGCGTGACAAGCGTCCACGAGTCGTGCAAGCGTAGTTCTCAGGCGCTCGAGATCGCGAATCCGGCGATCGACAAGCTCGATCTTTCGCCGGGTCTTGCGCTCGACCGTGCTGCAGGCAGCGCCGTTCCGCACCCGCAAAGCAAGCAGCTCCTGGATCTCGGCGAGGGAGAACCCGAGTTCCTGCGCGTGCTTGATGAATCGGAGCCGCTGCACGGCCTCAGCACCGTACTGCCGGTAGCCAGCGGCTGTTCGACGCGCCGGCGGAAAGAATCCGCGGCGCTCGTAATAGCGGATGGTCTGCACGTCGACGTTTGCAGCCAACGCGACCTGACCAATGGTCAATGACATCACACGACTCGCGGATACTGTGATTCAGCCAATCTAAACCCTGTACCCGAGTATAGGGTCAAGGCCGCGCCCCGGCTGGCGCGCTGCGGGTTGCCTTGGAGTCGCACGTCGCATAGGTTCGCAAAGATCGTCTCGACGGAGGTGAGCATGGTCTACTGGGAATCCTGCGAGAGTTGCCCGTGTTGCGGCGGGTCGGAGGCACCCTGCGATTGCTGCCCGGCTCATAGCGGCAGCAACTAGAACAGCAGACTCAACGCGCGACACGCGAGGAGCCGCAATCTCACGATTGCGGCTCCTTCTCTTCTCGGCAGCGACGATTCGTCTGTCATTTACCAGGCATCGTCGTGACGCACACATCAGCACCATTTTCAGGGACAGTGTTTCTCGTCCACTTTTACCAGGAGGTGTGCGATGAGGGCGATGCGAACGGGTCTTTCAATCACCACTGCGACGCTGGGCCGGGGGGCTCGAAGGACGCTTCGGCGCGCAGCAGCCCGAGCACATGCTGGATGAGCGTCGTCTTGCCGGCGCCGTTGGCGCCAACGAGCCCATAGACCGCGCCGCGCGGAACGGAGCGCGCGGATTCAACCCCCATCGCCGGGCACTCACAGCGTCAGTCTGAGAATGCCGTCGCGGTAGCGCCGGCTCACCTTGAGCTGCGTGCCGTCGCGCAGGATCGCGACGTAGTCGCCGCTGAACCAGGGCTGCAGCTCGCGAATATGATCCACGTTGACGACGATCCCGCGATGTATCCGGATGAATCGCCCCGGATCCAATTGCTCGGTGAGGCCGCCGAGCGTGCTGCGGACGCGATGCTCGCCCGCCGAATGGACCACCACGTAATTCCCCTCGGCCTCGAGGTGGGTGATGGCGTCGACCGTGATGAAGCGGATGCGATCGTCGTCGGCGCGAACCATGATGCGGCGGGCGTACGCTTCGGGCGTCTCGACCGAGCCGGCGCGGTCCGCGAGAAGGCCGGTGAGGGCGCGCGAGGTATCGCCCGCGCGATCGGTCGCGAGTCGCTCCCTGGCGCGCTCCAGTGCCGCCGCGAGCCTGGCATCGTCGAACGGCTTGAGGACGTAGTCGAGTGCGCGGACCTCGAAGGCGCGGATGGCGTGCGCGTCGTACGCGGTGACGAATACCACGGGAGGCATGTCCCTGGCGCCCACGCGTTCGATGACGCCGAACCCGTCCAGCCCGGGCATCTGGATGTCGAGGACGACGAGGTCCGGGTCGTGGCTGCGAATGGCGGCGACCGCGGCTTCGCCATCGCCGCACTCGGCGGCAATCTCGACGCCGCCGGCTCGGTCCAGCGCAAGACGAACCGCGTCGCGCGCGAGCGGCTCATCGTCGACGATGACGACGCGGAGGGTCGACGTCGGCGTCATGTCGAGGATGCCGCCCGTTCGGTGTGGTAGGGCACGAGCACCACGACCTCCGCGCCGCCATCCGGCGGCGGACCGTTGCGGGTCTCCAGCGACGCGCGGTCGCCGTACAGATGCGCGAGGCGCGCGCGGGTGTTGGAAAGTCCCACGCCCGCCGTTCCGTTCGTGCGAGCCGGGGCGACAGTCACGCCGGTGGTAGATGGGGAGCGCGTCACCCCGTCCATGGAGGCGGCGGTGAATCCGGCGCCGGTATTGTGGACCACGAGTCGCAGCCGTGCGCCCTCGCGCATCGCGCGCACACTGATCCGGCCGGCTCCCGGCCATCGGGCCACGCCGTGGCGGACCGCATTCTCCACGAGCGGCTGAAGGATCAGCGTCGGCACCAGGGCATTGAGCGCCGCCGGATCGACATCTTCCTCCAGCGTCAGCCGGTCCTGGAAGCGCAGTCGCTCGATCTCGAGGTACTGCCGCACCAGAGTGAGCTCGTCCGAGAGCGGCGCTTCGGTCATCGCCTGGCGATCGAGCGTGAGCCTCAGGAGATCGCCGATCCGAGCGAGGGCTCCGACGGCGGCGTCGTGCTCGCGCCGGCGGACAAGTGCAGCCACGGAGTTGAGCGCATTGAACAGGAAGTGCGGGTTCAGCTCCATGCGCAGCACCGCGAGCCGTGCCTCGTGCATGCCGGCCTCGAGCCGGGCGGCCGTGACTTCGCGCTCGCGCAACCGCAGATAGAAATCGATCACATAGTAACCGCCGACGACGGCACAGTACGTCAGCACGTTGACCGCGAGATAGTTGTCCACGAAGAGCCGGATCTGCTGGCTCAGGGACGCGATGACGCTGCCGCGGCTCGTGGTATAGTAGAACAACACGCCTGTCGTCGTCATGTGCACGAACGAGACGGCCATCGCGGCGACGAAATGGATCGCGACGGCGCGGCGCCAGCCCGCCCGATCTAGGCGAAATCGCGTCGCGAGCAGGAAGATCACCGGGGTGAGCAGCGCCCAGATGTACCACCAGGGCATGTTGCCAATGAGCACGTGCGCCCAGGACCGCGGGGTTTCGCGCAGCTGGAACGCGACATACGCTTTGCTGGATTCGATCAACCCCATCCCCGTCCAGAACGCGAGGATGCCCAGGCGCAGCCGGCGGCCGCCCGCGGGATCGACCAGCAGCCTCGCCGTGTCAGGCTGCTGTACCGGAGGCGCGATCGTCATGGGATCATGTTGGTCTGAAGGGGCCCAATGCCGGAGAGGAGCACGACGGTCTGAACGCGCGCACCCTCGTAGTGCGCGTGCCGACCGGGAACCAATGCGACGGTTCCGGGAGGCAACGCGATAACGTTTGTGGTATCCAGCGTCTCACCATGGCCGAAGAGCAGCATACCCGACACCACATAGACCTGTTTCGCGCGCGGGTGCCAGTGGGGCCGGATCCAGCGCCCGGGAGCAAGACGGAGCGCGATGGTGTAGGCGCGATCAGCGACCGCGGGATCGCCATCCAGCGCCGCCATCTCCAGCCCTTCGCCCCACCGCTGCCAGTGCGCGGAGGCCATGGAGTCGCCGACGAGAATCGCGGGGACGGCCACCGGGGAACCGCGTGGGGGAGGCGCACTGTCGCGGTTGAAAATGGACCACAGGTACTTCCAGCCGTCGTTGTGGCGGGCAACGGTGACGTACTTCCCGGTTTCGACATAGGGCGCCGATCCGTTGTGCGGCGTCCACACCTCGTGATATGCCCCCCGCTCCACCGCGAGGTCGCCGGCCAACCGGAGATCTTCGGGCGTCAACCGGAGGTCCACGACGGCGCGGCGGCTGCCAAATGACTGGCGCAACGCCGCGACGATGGCGGCGGAGCCGTTCTGGGCCGGCCTGTCGTACATCATGCGAACCGCGTCTGGGAGGTAGAGCGGCTGGAGCAAGCCAGCGTCGCCCGCCTTGTAGCCGCGCACGAATCCCGCGCGCAGGGCGTCGAGCGAGTCGCGCAGCGCGCGTTCCTGAGCGACCGCCGCTGTCTGCGATGTCAGCAGCAGCATCGCGATCGCCGCCGTTCGTTGGACGAGCATGCATTTCCTCGTGGTCGAGAAGCCATGCGAGCATCGCTGCTGGTGCTCTGCGCGCCCTCGTCGTGGGACGAGCGGCGGCGGCGCGGGATGAGCGGGTGGGAGGCGAGACTTTCGTCCTCGGCATGCGCCACTCGTCACTTCTTTCCCCCCCGGCTTCGGGCGCCGTTGGTAGCATTGCAGCCACGTTTAGCATGGTGCTGCAATGACGAGCGCACGACATCACGTCGGGGTTGGCATGCTGCTCATCGGTAGCGCGGTCGGGGATCCGCTGACTCGAGAGCGTGAAGTGGGTGACGGGGCCCTGGAAGGCAGCCTCCCAGTCAAGTCGGAGGCTTGGTTCGCCGCATGACGTTCGTGACGCGGAGGATTTGGGCGCGCGCACTTGCACGCCGCTGCTGGACCCTACCCCTCCTGCTCGGCGCCACGAGATTCCCGATCGCTCCATTGTTCGCGCAGGAAGCGGCGCAATCCGCCGAACGGCCGGCGCTCACACCGATTCCGGGGCTGGATGCATACGTCAGCAGCACCATAAAAAGCTGGGACGCGCCGGGGCTCGCACTGGTCATCGTCCGCGGCGACAGCGTGCTCGCCCGCGGCTACGGTGTCAGGGAGATCGGAGGCGCGGACTCGGTGGACGCCGAGACGCTCTTTCCGATCGGTTCTCTGACCAAGGCGTTCACCGCGACGGTGATCGCGGCGCTGGTGGACGACAGGACGATCGCCTGGGATGATCCGGTGGTTCGTCACCTGCCGGAGTTCCGGATGTTCGATTCCGCCGCGACCGGTCGCGTCACCATCCGCGATGTGCTGTCGCACCGGAGCGGCCTCCCCGGCGGGGACCTGATTTGGGCAGGCGGGGCAGTCGATGCCAGCGAGGTGGTGCGGCGCCTGCGCTTCCAGCAGCCCGCGTTCGACCTGCGCGCCGGCTACCGCTACACCAACGAGGCCTACCTGCTCGTTGGCGAGCTGGCGGCGCGCGTCGCAGGCAAGCCCTGGTCGCAGCTGGTGCGTGAGCGAATACTCATGCCGCTCGGCATGGACCGCAGCACGGTCAGCCTGGAACAGCTTCGGGATCGCATGAACGTCGCGATGCCACACGACGAGACCGGTCCCGGGCAGCTCCTGGGCTCGGTGCCCCGCGCGGGTGCGTCGCTCGAGGCGCCCACACGCGTGCGTCGCATCGAGTGGTTCGAGGTTCCGACAACGGCGGCAGGCGGAATCGCGTCCAGCGCGGCCGAGTTCGCGCACTGGCTGCGTTTTCAGCTGGGCTCCGGTGACGTGGACGGCAGGCGGATCATCGGCGAGCGAGCCCTGCTCGAGACGCGCACGCCACAGTTCCCGATTCCCGGATTCCCCGGCAACCAGTCCGAGGCGTCGGAAACGAATCTCAACTCGACGGGGATGGGATGGGCGGTGCGGGATTATCGCGGCCGCCTGATGGTGACGCATCTCGGTTCGACGCCGGGGTGGGGCTCCGCGGTTGCGCTTCTGCCCGCGCAGCGCACGGCGGTTGCTGTGTTCGTCAACATCTCCCAGGGCTTGTGGCCCGCCAACTCGGTCATGCGGTTCGTGCTCGACCGCGTGCTCGGCGCGGAGTCCAGGGAGTGGAATGCGCAACCACTGGCGTCGGCGGAGCAGCGCCGGCGGGCGCAGGTCGCGGCGTTGCATAAGGCCGTCACCGAACGCCCGACCGCTACGAAACCCGTGCTGCCACTGGCGGCATACGCCGGCACGTACGTGGAGAGCGCGCATCCCCCGGTCCGCGTCACGTACTGGAAGGGAAACCTGCGCCTTTCGATGGGCCCGATGTTGTCGGGCGACATCGATCACTGGTACAACGACACGTTTCGCGTGACCTGGGATCGTGCCGACTTCGGCGCCAATCTCGTGACTTTCCACGCGGCTGGAACGCGGCCGGACAGCGTGCACGTCCGCATCCTGGGTCAGAGCGCGACGTGGCGTCGCACTGAGCGCCCGCCGGGTGAGGTGAGCACGAGAGTGATCCCGCCGGGCGACCCCGGAAGCTGGGACGCACGCTACATGTATGGACCGTACATCCTCAGGCGTGGCGATACGTGGTACATGTTCTACACGGGCGCCGGACCGCACGGATCCGCGATCGGTTTTGCGACCTCACTCGACGGCGTCAGGTGGACCAAGTCGCCAGCGAATCCGGTGTTTGCGCTCAGCGCGTACGTCGGCGTGCCCGTCGTGTATGTCCGCGACGATGGGACATGGGTGATCCTGCACGAGCGCACGCCGAGGGGACGCGCGATCTATCGCGCGACGGCTCCGGGGCCGACTGGGCCTTGGACGCCGGACCCGCAGCCGATCCTGGAGTCACGCGACAGTCTCTGGGATCGGCTGATGTTTCCGGAAAGCGTCGCTCGCGTCGGCCGGGAATGGCGCCTCTACTACACCGGGCGTTCTGCCATCGCCGAAGCCCCGCGTGAGGCCCTCCCGCGGCTCGGGGTGGCCACGTCGGCCGACAGCCGGACGTGGCGCCTGCATGACAACCTGGCGACGACGCGCGCGCCTTATCTGGGCTCTGACCCCATTCTCGCAGAGGGTGCAGCTGGGCGCTGGGACGAGCATGGTATAGCGGCGAGCAACCCGATTCGCACTCAGCGTGGGTGGGAATTGTTCTACGTCGGATTTCCCCGGCCGCTGCTTTCACCCGCGACACCGGAGCGCGGCACGCTCTGGCTGGGTCACGCGACGAGCACGGACGGCCTCCATTGGACGAAAACCACGGCACGGCCGCTCGTCGACACGGGCGAGCTGCAGTTCCCGCTGACGCACCTCGTCCAAGATGACGGGCAGTATCTCGTCTACCACGACTGGCGGTTCGGCGAGGGAATCGGGTTGATTCGGATCGCGGCCGGCAGAATTCCCTGAGGCGGCCTGCGGCCTGGTCTGATTCGCTCGCCTGCGTGATGGTCGGAAATGATTCCGCGTGGAGCAGCGCTCCCGCGAGTCAGCGACCCGGCGTGGAATTGGCCCCAGTGCCTGCTGCCTTGCGGTAATACCCGACGAAGATTCGCGTCCACGGGGGTGCACCGTTCGGCGACGTCTCCCACGCCTGAACGATGCGTCCGTCCGGCATCGGCGTCCACGAGATGCGGTCGAAGACCGCGCCGGCCTTGGTCGTCCGCGCGGCGACGCCCTCAACACCATTGCGCCGTCCTTCACGCCTCCCTCGAGCCACAAGATCGCGCCGCCCGCACCGATCCAGCGCTGCGTCCAGCGTCCGCGCGCCAGATCGTAGCCGTTGATGCTCGCGCCCTCGACGCCTTGGGCGCTTCGCCACCGTTCCAGGAGCCCACAATTGCCGATCCGGGTGATCGTGTTGCGGCCAAGCACGCGGTCTTCGGCGTTACGCACCTCCCATTCGCCCAGCCAGAAATCGAACTGGCGGTACTGCGGCGGCGCGCAAGGCCCTGTGATCTGCTGCGCCACCGCGGACGCCGGTGACACGAACAGCGCCAGGACCAGCGCGCCAACTGCGGCCCGCGCGGGACCGCGCGCAGGCCGAGAAACGGAAGTACGCACGCATCAGTGTTTTACTTTCGCGTCCACGACGCCGTTGCATCGGGACGGGCGGCGCCACGAAGGGATGAATTGCGGGCCGGTCAGCTCACGTTCGTCCTCGGCATCTGCCGCTCATCACAGTTCCGGTGCACGCGGAGAGCGTGCGCCCTAGTGTGCCGGCAACCCTTTGAGGTGACGGCGATGTCCGTCACCACCTGGAGACCTCATGTTCAATCCATCGAAACTCGCGCTACCGATGGCAATCCTCGCGATTTCCGCAGCCGGGTGCACAGAAGGCGTCGCGCCGCTCGAGCGAGTGGCCACGCTTGAAAACGGTCCGCTGCTCGCTGCCAACAACACAAACCCGAACGGTGCCACCATCGTACGGTTCGCGAACATCGAATTTCTCGTGATCTTCGACGCTGAGCGGCAGCTTCTCAGCGCTCACATGCCGTCCAACATCTGCGGCGCGGGTGAATTCAACACGATCGAGGTCATGCGAGTTCGGACGCCTTCCGAGGTGAACAGCGTCTTTGCGAGAATCACGGACGATGAGCAGCAGGTCGCGGTATACAGCGCCACCTCGCCGCAGGACGCCGGGTTCTCCGTTCAGCCGATCGACTTCCTCGGCTTCGGCGAACTTGTGGACGTCAACAAATTCTGCGCGTTTCTCGCGGGTCCGACGCGAATCGCCGAAGGCACCGTTCAGCGCATGTCGACATTCTCCGCGGCCAGCTTTCACCTGCGCCTCGAGGGAACGATCCAGGGAGTCGATGGTCTGAGCTATCATTTGACCGAGCTCTATCACTTGAACGCTGACGCGCACGACCCGAACAATCCGGCCACGTTCGTCCAGCAGCTCGCCGAAGTCAGGCTCTCGCCGAGGCCGTGAACCCGGAGCTGGCCAGGGTCCGCGCACCCAGCGGCGATCCGGGAGGTGTGCCATGATCTGCCGTCTGTGGCGTGGGTGGACCACAACCGCGAACGCGGACCCGTACCAGCGTCTGTTGCGGGAAGAGATCTTTGAGTGCATTGCAGATCGGAACCTTTCCGGGTTCCACGGTATCGACCTGTTGCGGCGGGATGAGGGCCAGCACGTGGAATTCGTGACGGTCATGTGGTTCGAGTCGCTCGAGGCAGCAAAGGAGTTCGCCGGAGCGGACTTCGAGCTGGCGGTCGTCCCGGCCGAAGCGCAGCGTCTTCTCGAGCGCTTCGATGCGCGTTCGGCGCATTACACGGTCGAGGAACGACGGCCATCCCACGCGTCCTGAAGCCGCACGGATGCGTGAGGGGCGGCGAGAGAGGATAGAAGCGAGAAGTGACAGCCCGGTAATCAGGGCTCCAATGAGGATAAGAACGCGCATTCGGATGGAGACTGCTGGCGAGGTCTCGACGTTACGCGTGCGCGCGTGTTGGAGAGTCCCACGTCCGAGGTTCCGGGCGCAGGACCGACGCCGCTGACGAGGTCGTGTTCGAGAATCCTACGCGCGATTTCCCTACGAAGGTTGGATATCGGCGGATCAGTGCGGATTCCGTCACTGCCTGGATCGAAGGACCCTCGCGCGGGCAAACACGTACGATACGCTTCCAATACGGGCGATATCGCTTCAGGTGTTCCGACCGCTTCCCCACGTACGACGCCCGCCCACTCGACTTCCACGATGACCCAGTCTCCGATTTCGGCGCGGCCGCGATGGCGGCGCTCCATGGTGCGGTGCGCGGCGTTGATCGCGCGCCTGACCTGCTCCCACTCGCGCTTTCCCTTTACCTGAACGCGACGGTTGACGTCCAGCTGAACGACATCGTCGCTGAAATGTCCAAGAAACCCGTCGACGTCCATCGCGTTGTAGGTTCGCTCGATGCTCGCCAGCAAGCTGTCGACGAGCGGCGTGGAAGTGAGCGGAAGACTCCCGGGGACTGCGAGGCCCGCGGGCGGCGCGGAGCGGCCCGCTCGAATCGCCGCGATCGCCAGGTTGATGGCCGTGACGATCGAGTCCGGATCGGTCTCGTGCACGCGATGGTGGCCCTCGGTGTAGACCTGCCGTGAGGCCCGGGACAGCCCGACCAGCTCCTTCTGCAGCTCCATCCACACAGCATTCGCTTCAGGAATCGGAATCCCCGAACCGCGAAAGGCGTCGAAGCTATTGCGGGCCGTCACGACGACGAGCGGAAGGTCTCCCAGACTCCGGCGCGTCGGTACCTGCCGCGCGCTCTCGAACGAGGCCTCGGTCTCGGCCGCGATGGCGTCGTACGTTGCGGCGTCGAGCATGGCCATCGTGTACGCCTCCCGATGCTGCGGCGAATGACGCTGAATGACTCCGGGCGGCGTGATCTCCGAGGCGCTCAGTTTGCCCGCGCGCGCCTGCTCGGCGCGGCGCCGCAGACCCGCGGCGCTGGCCGCCGCCAGTTGGCGCGCTTGCACCGGCAGCCGGTCCCACTGCTCCTCGTGCGCGGCGTCGATCAGCACGATCGCACCGACTTCCTCCGGATACCGGGACTGGTACAGCCGGACGTTGTATCCGCCAATGGAGTGGCCAACGAGAATGAGCGGCGGTGCGGCCCCCGACCGATGAAGCAATGAATGAAGCTCATCCACCATCCGAGCGCTGGTGCGCGGCAGTGGCCCCGACTCGCTCCAACCCATGCCTGCCCGGTCGTACGTGCACACGCGGGCGCTCGAGATGCGCTTTTGCACGTGGTCGAAAAAAATCGACCAGGAACCGACGCCGCCATCGATCACGACCGTCGGTGATCCCTCACCGACACAGTTGATGTGGAGCCGATGTCCCCCGACGTCGATCAGCCGACCCGGTACCCCGGGCAGCGCTCCCCGCGCCCCGGGCGCCTGCTGGGCCGCGGGGCCGGTCATGAACGCCGCGCTCACCAGCAGGATTGCGGCAGCCCTTTGCAGTACGTTGTGGCCGGAAACAGACCATTTGCACGCGAGCACGGATCCCCCCGGATTCAGATCGAGACAGCATGGGCCCCGCGCGGCGGACGGACAATTACCTCCGAGGTAATGGTCACTCGGCGCGTTGCGACGTAAGGTTTGGATAATGGGTTCCGCTCCTGTGTCGCCCCTCCGATTCCGCCCTGGCAGCACCGCTGGGGCGATCCTGCGCGCGTGGCGGACGGCTCGGAAGGTCAGCCAACTGGAATTGGCGCTGCGCGCCGGCCTCTCCGCTCGGCATCTGAGCTTTATCGAAACAGGCCGGGCGCACGCGAGCCGACGGGCATTGCTGATGCTGGCTGAAGCGCTCGATTTACCGTTGCGAGAGCGGAACCGGCTTCTGGAGGCCGCGGGATACGCCAAGGCCTTCGGTGAGACTCCTCTCGGCGCCACTGAGATGTCGCATGTCCGGGAAGTCCTCCGCTTCATCCTGGATCGGCACGAGCCGTACGGGTCGGTCGTTGTTGACCGCTACTGGAACGTGCAGATGGCCAACCGGCCGGCGGAACGGTCTCTCCGTGCGTTCACGGATCCGGAACTGTGGCGACAGCCTTCGCCCAACCTGTTGCGCCTCGTCTTTCATCCCCTCGGCATGCGGCGATACATAGTCAATTGGAACGAGGTATCCGGCGTGCTGCTGTTCCGCGCTCGGCGCGAGCTGGCCGGTCCGGGAAACGATGAGCAGGGAACGGAGCTCCTCTCCGAACTCTATGGTTATGTCGACAGTCTTGAACTGGAGGAGGATCTCCCCGCATCAAGTCAGGCGGCGCACCTGGTTCTTCCTATGCACATTCGCAGGGACGGCGTAGACATTCGAACATTCAGCACGATCATGACGCTCGGTACGCCCCAGGATGTCACCCTTCAGGAGCTCCGTGTTGAGACCTTCTTTCCTGCCGACGAGACATCGGCCTCCATTCTGAAGGAACTGGCTGCCTCGTCGTAGCGCTCACCCAAAGCCCGATTGGCCGCTGGCAACGGAGTGATGGCGTCTTCGGCGGAAAAGTGCGTAGGAGGCTCTCAGGCGGCGAGGAACTTACGGATGTTCTCCGCTTGTCCGTCCCAGCCTTTGGAGTTCATGCTGAACGCCTTCGCGCGGCGCGACTCGGGGATCGCGTCGAACCCCGACTCCACAATCGTGAGCCGCGTGCCGCCGGGCGCGTCCTCGAGCGTGAACGACACCAGCGTCGTCGGCTCGGCGGCGTAGTCGACCCCGGGCTCGACGGCGTACGGGTGCCAGCGGAAGGAGAAGAACCGCTCCGGCTCCATCGTCTCGATCCAGATCGTCAGCGTGAGATGGTCGTAGTTGCGAATGTTGAGCTTTCCGCTGACCTCCGCGCCGGGAGCGAACGGCGCCGCGAGCGACACGCCGAACCAGGCGTTGAACTGCGCGACGTCGGTGAGCGCGCGCCAGACGCGCGAGCGCGGCGCGTCGAGGGTCACCTGCTTTTCGATGCGATCGGTGGAAGCGGTAGTCATTTTGGTCGGCATGGAAGGTTTTATCCGGAGTCTGAAGGGTCGTTGTCGGGATGGCGCAGCAGCTCGACGAGCCGCTCGATTCGCGTATCCCAGAGGCGTTCGTAGCCGCGGAGCCAGTTGTCGGCGCGCGCCAGCGGCCGAGGGTCGATGCGGCAGTAGTGGATGCGTCCGCGCACGGTGCGTTTCACGAGTCCGGCCCGCTCGAGGGTCTGGATGTGCTTGGACGCCGCGGCGAGCGACATGCGATACGGCGCCGCGAGCTCGCCGACGGTCTGCTCGCCCTTGGCGAGGCGCTCGAGCATGGCGCGCCGGGTATGGTCGCCGAGCGCGCGAAAGATGACGTCGAGCCGCGTCTGATGTTCAACCATACGGTTGAACATATATGCCGGCGGCGGGTTGTCAACCGTTTCACCCCAAGCGATCATCGCAGCGTGTGCGGCTGGAAAGGACCGGCGAGCTATTTCGACGTTCGCGTCAACGACGCGGTCAATCCCGCATCCGCCTGGGAGTACCGGGATCCGAAGCCCGACGCGGCAGCGGCGAGCGGACGGATCGGCTTCTGGCGGGGCGTTCAGATCGAACCTTAGAAGGTTGGCGGAAGCTCCGGCCGGTACGGGGCCTTGAGGCGGACGGGAAGGACGGTTTCGCCCCAGTGCACACGCAAGATGGCTTCGTCCCGGAGAACGAGAGGGAAATAGATCGCCAGCGTCTCCATGTGAGCACCTCGTTCAGCGGCGACGTTCACCCGAAATGCGTCGTGCGACTCTCCCGGATACGGCGAGTGAAACACATGCGATGCCCTGCTCAAGACGAAGGTCCAGGGCTCGCGCTCTCGAGGTACGAGCCACAGCGAATACGTTCCCGCGCTGACCGGTTTGCCCTCGAGCAGAACGTCGTAACTGAACGTGATCCGTGTCGCCGAGTCGGCACCGGGATGCCAGATCCGGTCCCACTTCACGACGCCGGAATCGCCGAACAACACGCGTCCTCTGGCGACCGGGCGCCCGTACTCAACCACGATGTCCGTGAACGCGACGGTCTGGCCAACGCTCCCGCGCTGGCTGAACGGAAAGCCCTGCGCTGCGCCGGTCGTGGGGCAGGCAAGGAATCCGATCAGCGACGCGATGATCAGCGACGCGATGATGAACGGTCTGGCGAGTTCGATGTGGCTTCGTATCGGGGGCATCCCCTTCTACAAGCCGGGAAACCCTCGCGAAGTTCCATGGTTTCCACTACGCCGCAGAGAGTCACTCGACACCGGCTGTGCTGCATCGAAACGTATTGGCATTGAAGCTTCCTCATGACACGCTCCACCTTCCTAGCTGGAGGCGTGCGTGAAGCATCGCCATGGCCGAGTGTCGGAGCGCGAGGTTGGATTCGCGCTGATCTATGCGTCGGGACGGTCGGCCGCGGCAGCGGTTGTCTTCGCCGAAGCGCGTGATATGGTTTTGCTTGGTGCGCATGTGCTCGAGGGCCTCAACTTGCGCGTGGACCTTGCTCGCCGGGAGTTGGTTCCCGCGGCTCCCGTGCCGGCAGCCATCGCCGCGTAGCGGCGCGCCTCGAAGTATTCGTCGTTGCGGCGTAGCTTCCTGAGATGAAGCTTCTGATTGTGCGTCACGCGGACGCCGGCGACCAGGCGGAGTTCGCGAAGACCGGCGAGCCCGACTCATTGCGTCCGCTGTCCCAGAAAGGACGCGACCAGATTCAGGCCGCGTTGGACGGATTGAAAAAGCTGGTTCCGTCGGTCGATCTGATTGTGACCAGCCCGTACACGCGTGCCGTGCAGACCGCGGAAATCGTGCACGCCGCTTACGGGGAGGAGATTCCGCTGGAGGCGACGGCCACGCTGGAGCCGGAAGTCCCGCCGGCGGAATTTGGCACGTGGCTTCGCACGCAGGGTGAGAGGGAAGTCGTCGCGGCGGTGGGCCACGAGCCACATCTCAGCACTTTGGCGACGTGGCTCATGACGGGCACCGACGAATCCCGCGTCGAGCTGAAGAAGGGCGGCGCGTGTTTGCTGTACTTCGACAAGCGGGTTCACAAAGGTGGCGGCGTCCTCGAGTGGCTGATGGGGCCCAAGCAGCTGAAAGCGTTCGGCTAGAAATACACGGCGCCCATCAAACGAAAGCCACTGAAGCGGACCGCAATGATTTTGAGCTTCGAGTCGGGCGACGCGAAGTTCGCCTGATCGAGAACCTGGTACGTCAAGGTAAAGTCATTCGAGACGCCCGCGCTGACGTGGTCGGAGAAGAAGTACGCTACCCCCGTCTCGAACGCGCCGCCGAACCTCCAGCCCTTCTGGAAGGTGAAGTCCTCGTATCCGACGAGAGCGCTGAGCGTTGAATAGGGACGAACACGCTTGTCAACCGACCGGTACGTGCGGCGCCCGATGCGCACCTCACTGAAGAAGATGTTCCGGATGTCGGGTAATACCGAAAAGGCCGTGTCCTCTTCTGTCTGCCGGGTGAAGCTCAGAGCAATACTGAGCACTGTGGCCGATGTGGGACTTCGGAATCGCAGCAGCGATCCACCGCTGCCGATCGGAGCTTCGACCCCCATCGTACCCCTCTTGGGGCCGATGTCTTCCTGCGCGGCAACGGGTATCGCGCCGGCGGAGAAAATGGCGGCGAGAGCGAGGGCAAGACGACGCATGCAGCCTCCTTGGTGAGAGAAGCGCCGCCGCGTCGCAGCGAAGCGGAATCTACCCGCTTCGCTGACCTCCGATCCGGCCTAGCTCTAGAGCGACTTCAGGAACGCCACGAGGTCGGCCTTCTGCTGCGCCGAAAGCCGCAGGCTCCTCACCCGGTCGTAGTGATCGACGACCGCCTCGAGCGTCGGCGCACTGCCATCGTGGAAATACGGTGCGTGCTGCAAGAGGCCGCGCAACGGTGTCGTGCGGTAGCCCTTGTTCGCGGTCCGGGCCGCGTAGGCCCCGTCCATGCCCGTCTCGGACGGCGCGTGCAGCACGCCACTGTTGTTGTCGGTGTTGGTCGTGCCCACATGACACTGCGCGCAAGACCGTCCGAAGACAGCGCGTCCGCGATCCGCCATTTGCCTGTCGAAGCTGCCGGCGGGCGCCGCCGGTGCAGTGAGGCTGTGCTGATAGGAGCGCAGGAAGGCGAGCTTGGACGTCACCATGTCGGGCGACTGCCTGACGTCCAATCCGATGCGCGGGTCGGAGAAGTTGCCGCGCCCATGCATCTGCGTGACCGCGACGTACGCGTTCCAGTAGGAGATCGGCCCCTCGGCCGTGTACGTCTCGTTTCGCACCTGGGCGAGCCCGTAGATTGGTGGAAGGACGAGCGGAGTGTTCTTGCCATCGATATTGTACCGCGGATCGTACTTGCCCGGTCCCCAGGAGTTGTAGACCGCCTTTTGCGCCGGAGTGATCGCCGGCGACAGCGCGATGATGGCGCCGACATTCAGGTCGCGGTTCGCATGTCCGTCGAGCCGCTTTCCGATTCCTTTGGCGAACGAGTTGTCCACCGTCGAGTGGCACAGCGCGCAAGTGATGCCGAGCCGGAGCAGCGTGTCTTTGCCTTGCGGCGTCGTGCCGACCGTGCCCTTCACGCCGACGACGGCGTTCAGCTTGAGCAGCGTGACGGTGGTCGCGGGACTGTTGAGATCCACCTGGCCGTTCTTGATCGCCTGCGCGACCTCGGCCGGGATGGCTTCGGCGTCCACTTTGAGTCCCACTGAGAGCGCGGTCGTCGGGCTCACGGCCTGCTGCACCACCTCGTGCATCCGCGCGGTGTCGGTCCAGAACTGCTCGTCGCCGAACGTATCGAAGCGGAAGACGCGCTGGCCCTCCGCGATCGTCGCCGGAGACATGTCGCTCACGACACTGAACCCCGAGGGCGCCGACGTGCTCGTCACGGATACCTGGCGGGACATGCACCCCGCGATCAGAGCGCCGACCGCGCCCAACGTGAATGCTGTCGCCAGCGCGATGCGACGGATGCGACGGATGCGACGGCGAGCCTGCGGGACTCGATCCTGCATAGGAGACATGGTACGTCCTCCGGAGTGGCGTGCAAACCACGAGGCGGCGTCTGCGCCGACGGTCGAGAATTAATTCCCCTATCGAGAAAAGCAAGACAACTCTTGGTTATCTAGTTCCGGGCCTGGGTACGCACGGCGACACAAGAGAACGATCGACGTTTCTGTTGACCTCGGTACGGTGACGACATCGACGCGGTCTCCGAGCAGAAAAAAGTGCTCGCCCCGGAATACGGTGGAAACGGTCAGATCGTGAGCGGGCAAGGGTTCAACTGCGCGACTTACAACCAGCCGCTCGTGACTTTCGGCGCCCACTGGGCACCCAACGGCATGCACTTCCATTCGGGCACGCAGTTTCCGGAGCACTATCGCGGTGGTGCGTTCGTCGCATTCCACGGCGGCTTCGAGCGCGCGCCGCTCCCGAACGAGGGGTACAAAGTGATGTTCGTCCCCATGGGCGCGGATGGACTGCCGTCCGGACCCGCGGAGGTCGTCGCCGATGGTTTCGCCAGTTCGACTGGCGCCCATCCGGCGACGGCGGTCCACCGCCCCGTCGGGGTGACTGAAGGCCCGGACGGTTCCCTCTACATCTCTGACGACCGAGGCGGGAGGATCTGGCGTGTGGTGCACCAGCTATAGAAAACCAAGAAAACTCTTTGCTAGCGTTTCTTCGTGGCCATCTCGAAGCAGCAGCGCATCCGCTCCCCGCGCTCGCAACAGGTGGTCACGAAGAGCCCGCTGAACTCGCTCAGAAGGCTCTCGACGGCATTGCACGTCTCCGGATGGCGCTCGGTGGCCGCCGAAAGCGGACAGTCGTGACTGCGAACCACGTAGTGGCCGTTGCTTTTCTCGACCCGTGTGAGCCCGCCAAACTGGTTCAGCAGTTTCGACGCGGCCCAGGCGCGTTCCGCGATGGTTCCCTCGGCCGCGGTGCGCCCGCCGAGCAGCGACCGTCCCACCCGGCGCATCAGCGCATCGAACTGCTTCGGCGTCATTCGCTCATCGAGGACGTGGAGCAGGTGCGCGAGAAGCGGGACGTAGAGCTGTGAATACCGCGACTCGGCGGCGCTCGTCAGCGCGTACGTCGCCGACGGCTTGCTCGCCGTAGCGAGCGCTCCGACTTTGCGCACCACGTCGTCCTCTTCCAGCCGGGTGACCTGGGCGCGCACCGCGTTGCTCGTCAGCCTCAGCCGGGCGGCAAGCTGATCGATCGTCATCGGGCCGACGCGGAGTAACGCCGCGATACGACCCCGAGTGCTTTTTGCGAAGCGCCGAGTGTGAGGTGATCCGGACATGTGAGTGCACGCTATACGTCCGCGCGCCGTCATGCGCTGCATCCGTACGATTCCGGACTTGACGATCTTTTCGAGCCAAGATAGCATCCGCGCAATCCCGACTGAGACAGTCGGGATTAATCGCTTCCTCATCCTTGGAGCTCTGCGCGCATGCTCTCGAGCCTCGCCCTCGGGTCAATACTCTCGGTCATAGTTGTTCAACAGCAACCCACTCCGCCCGATACCACTCGGCTGAAGGCCATCGTGATTCGCGAGAGCGTCGGGCGCGCACACCGCTACTCGGCGCCGTTGAGCTCGACGGCTACGAAGGTCACCACCCCGCTGCGCGACACGCCACAGTCGATGTCGATCGTCACGGGCGCTCTCATCCGCGAGCAGTCGATGCAGAGCATGGCCGACGCGATTCGATACGTGCCCGGCGCCACCATGGGCCAGGGTGAAGGACATCGCGACGCGCCCACGATCCGTGGCAACAGCTCCACCGCCGACTTCTTCGTGGACGGCGTCCGCGACGACGCGCAGTACTTCCGCGACTTCTATAACGTGGAGCGGCTCGAGGTGCTCGCCGGATCGAACGCGATGATCTTCGGCCGCGGCGGCGGCGGCGGCGTGATCAATCGCGTGACGAAGCGAGCACAATGGGAGCGAACCCGCGATCTGACGCTGGAGGGGGGCTCGTTCGGGCATGGCCGCGGAACGCTGGACTACGGCGGCGCCATGTCCGAGGCGGTCGCCGTTCGCGTGAACGGCATGTACCAGCACTCGAACAGCTTTCGCGACGCGTTCACCCTGTCGCGCGCCGGCGTGAATCCCAGCGCCGCGATCCAGCTTGGCGGGCGGACGTTGCTTCGCGCAGGCGGGGAATACTTCGAGGACCGTCGCAGGGTGGACCGCGGGCTTCCCTCGTTTCAGGGCCGCCCGTCGAGCGCCCCGCTCCGAGTGTTCTTCGGCAACCCCGATTCCAGCCGCGCGTCGGCGGAGGTGGGCAGCGCCGACGCGACGCTCGAACATCGCTTCAGCGACCGGGCGTCGTTCCGGTCGCACGCGCGGGCCACGTCCTATGACAAGTTCTATCAGAACGTGCTGCCCGGAGCCCTGAACGCGGACGGCTCGCAGGTGAGCCTCTCGGCATACAGCAGCGACATGCAGCGCATGAACGTGTTCAGCCAGAACGAGGTGACGCTACGCCTTCCGGATCTGAAGGTGCCGCAGACGCTGCTGGCCGGCGTGGAGATCGGGCGCCAGAGCACGGACAACCTGCGTCTCACGGGATACTTCAACGGCAGCGCGACGTCCCTCAACGTCCCGTTCGACGCACCGACCGTCACGACGCCGATCGAGTTCCGTCCCAACGCCTCTGACGCGAACAACACCACGGTCGCGAACGTGGCGTCGGTGTACGCACTGGATCAGCTCGGGTTTTCGCCGCGGCTCCAAGCGACGGTCGGCATCCGTTTCGAGCGCTTTGCCCTCGATTTCGCCGATCACCGGACGTCGCAGCAACTGGAGCGGACGGACGACGTGTTCACGCCGCGCGTGGGCCTCGTGTTCAAGCCGGTCGCGCCCGTCTCGGTGTACTCGAGTTACAGCGTGTCGCACCTGCCCAGCTCGGGCGACCAATTCGCCGGACTGACCGTGACGACGCAGACGCTGGAGCCGGAGAGGTTCGCCAACGCCGAGGTGGGCGCGAAGTGGGACGTGCGGCCGGACTTTTCCGTGAGCACCGCCGTGTACCAACTGATGCGCACCAACTCCGCGGCGCCGTCGGCGCTCGATCCGGGAATCACGGTGCAGACGGGCAAGCAAAAGACGAGCGGTTACGAGCTTTCGGTCAACGGGCGCGTGACCAAGAGCTGGGACCTGATCGGGGCGTTCGCGTCGCAGCGCGCGACGATCGTGAGCCGGACGGGTGCCGCGCCCGCGGGCGCCGCCGTGCCACTCGTGCCGCGCACGACGTTTTCGCTTTGGAACCGCTACCAGGTGGCGCGTGCGCTCGGTGTCGGCCTGGGCGCGATCAACCAGAGCGCCATGTACGCCGCGATCGACAACTCGGTGACGCTGCCGGGATTCTGGCGGATGGACGGCGCCGCGTATCTGACGGGCTTTCAGAACGTGCGCATCCAGGTGAACGTCGAGAACCTGCTCAATACGCGCTATTTCGCGACCTCGCACGGCAACAACAACATCATGCCGGGCGCGCCGCGAACCGTGCGCGTCTCGCTGACGACACAGATCCAATAGAAAAAAACCGGCCCGCGCTTTCG
>JBBDXZ010000050.1:0-7130 GCA_040902075.1 Gemmatimonadaceae bacterium | reverse complement strand
CCGGTCGATTAGCGAACCGTGAGACTTTAGTAGTTCGTGAACAGCAGGTGGTTGTTGGCGGTGCTGGAGCTAGTCACGATCCCTTTGGTCGTGTTGGCGTACAGTGCGTCACGAACTTGCTGCGGAGTGGAGCCAGGGTTGCTCTGCAGATAGAGCGCGGCCACGCCGGCGACGTGCGGCGTCGCCATCGAGGTGCCGCTGATCGTGTTGGTTGCGGTGTTGCTCGTGTACCAGGCGGACGTGATGCCGACGCCCGGCGCGAACCAATCCACGCAGGGGCCGTAGTTCGACCAGGACGCCTTGGCGTCCGTATTCGTCGTGGCCCCGATGGTCATCGCCGCGGCCACTCGCGCGGGCGAGAAATTACAGGCGTCCTGCTGCCGGCCGCCGCGATTGCCGTTGCCGGCCGCGATCGCGTAACTGACGCCGGCCGCGATGGAGTTCGCGACGGCGTTGTCCAGCGTGGTGGATGCGCCGCCGCCGAGGGACATGTTGGCAACGGCGGGCTTCACGTGATTCGCCGTGACCCAGTCCACGCCCGCGATGACGCCCGAGGTTGTGCCCGAGCCCGAGCAGCTCAACACGCGAACGGCGTAAAGCTTCACGCCCTTCGCCACGCCGTAGGTGGTGCCGCCGGTGGTACCGGCTACGTGCGTGCCGTGTCCGTTGCAGTCATTCGCCGTACCGCCGGTCGTTACCGCATCAAAACCGGTGAACACGCGACCCGTGAATTCGCTGTGCGTGAGCAGGATGCCCGTGTCGATGATGTACGCGTTCACGCCGGCGCCGGTGTTGTTGTACGTGAACGTGCCGTCGATCGGACGGCTGCGCTGGTCGATGCGATCCAGGCCCCACGTCGCGTTCGACTGGGTAGTGACGATGCGCATCACCTGATCCTGTTCGACATAGGCGACGTTGACATCCTTGCGGATGGCGTCCACGCCTTCGTCGCTCAGTCTCGCCGCGAAGCCGCGCACGACGTGCGTGTACGTGTGCAGCATCGTTCCGTTCACGCGCGTCACGAGCGCGCCGGAAAGGCGCCGAGGCTCGAGCGTGCTGCTCTTGAACACCACGATGTATTGCCCTTCGATCGGTTCCGCCGCGCCCACCGAGACCGGCGGCGGATCCTGTTCAGCGAGCTGCGGAGTGGAGGTGGGCTCAGCGCAAGCTGCGATCGCGAGTGTCGCCATCAGTGCCAATAACTTCTTGCTCATGCGGGCTCCTTCAGTGAAGAGAGCTGGATCACGAACTCCGAACGACCATCGTCGGCCGAATGGAGTAGAAAGCAGCGCGCGCCATCGGCGCAGCGCCGAGTTCTGCACAATGAGTCTTTCGCAAGGCGCTGGACGGTACTGCGCGGTACGGAGGGGCACAAGGTTGGTACGAAACGGCTCCGTAGTACTACGGAGAATCGAGCGCGAACGAAGCGACGCGATTCTTAGGGTTCCGTAAGACCCGCTTCCAGGGCGAGACGCGTGAGCGCGGCGACGTGTTTCACGTCGAGCTTCTGCATCAAGCTCTCGCGGTGCGATTCGACGGTCCGCGAGCTGATCTGGAGATGCGCGGCGATCTCCTTGTTGGTGAGCCCCTTAACGATCCCGCGCAGCACGTCGCGCTCCCGGGGCGTGAGCGACGAGAAGCGCGACGTCCGCGCGACGCGAAGATTGTCCGCCTCCTGCGCGGCCGAGAGACGCTGCGCCACGGCGGGGCTGTAGTAGGTCTCGCCTCGATGCAGCGCCCGGATCGCGTCGCGCAGCTCCGCCGGCGGGGAGTCCTTGCAGAGATAGCCGTGCGCCCCTGCCCGAACGCTCTCGAGCACATAGCGCGGGTCGTCGTGAATGCTGAGAATGAGCACGCGGGCGGTCGGCACCGATCGTCGGAGATGCGCGAGCGTCTCGAAGCCGGTGCCGTCGGGCATCGAGATGTCGAGCACGACGACGTGCGGTTTCAGTTTTTCGGCGAGCCGCAGCGCTTCCATCCCGCTCGCGGCCTCGGCGACGACTTCGAAATCAGATGCGGCATCGAGCACGTGGCGAATGCCCTCGCGCACCACCGCGTGATCGTCGGCGATCAGCACGCGAGTCGCTTGTTTCATACCTGCACCGTCGCGTCATGCGGGACGCGTATCTCCACTTCCACACCGCCGGAGCGGCCGGCACGCGCTTCGAGGTCGCCGCCGACGGCAATCGCCCGCTCGCGCATGCCGGTCATTCCGGCGTGTGCGTTGGCCGGCAAACCGTCCACCACGGGGGCGCTGAAGCCCCGTCCGTCGTCGCGAATCTCGAGCCTCACGGTGGCGTCTTCTGGCGACAGGAGAACATCCACACGTGTCGCGCTGGCGTGTCGCGCGACGTTCGAGAGCGCCTCTTGCAGCGTGCGAAAAAGCGCGACTTCCGCTTCGTCGCTCAAGCGCAGCGGCGTTACGGGCGTCCGAAAGTTCACGGCAATGCCCGTGCGCTGCGAGAATTCCTCCACGAGCGCGCGCAGCGCGGGCAGAAACCCCAAGTCGTCGAGCAGCGGTGGCCGCAGCTCGGAGCTCACGCGGCGGATGCTGTGGATACCCGCGTCCACGAGCGAGAGAACCCGCTCCAGACGGACACGCGCGTCCGGATCGGACGCCTCCTGCAGCACGCCGAGCTGCAGCTTCACCGCCGCGAACAGCTGCGCCGTTTCATCGTGCAGCTCGAGCGAGATCTTGCGCCGCTCGGCTTCGTGTTGATGTATCACGCTGACCGAGAGTCGCTCGAGATCTCGGGTGCGATCGGCGAGGCGCCGCAGGAGGTCGGATCGTTCGAGCGCGGCCCCTACCTGCCGCCCAAGAGCGAGGAGAAAGCTGTCGTCGAGGGCCGTGAAGGGATCGCGCTCATCGCCGGTCATGACCAGGGCGCCGCTTACGGCGGAGCCGGAGAAGAGTGGAAGCACGGCGAGATACGATTGCGGCCCTCCCGACGCGCCGTTGGCCGCCGCGGCTCTGGAGACGCGTGGTTCGCCTCGAGTCAGCGCGGCGGTGAGGGCCGAGCTGACGGCGGCGTCGGTGCCGGCTCGAGGCCAGTCATCGCAGGCGCCCAGGGCGGCGACGAAGCGTCCCGAGTGTGCGTCTCCGATATAGAGCGCACTGCCGCGCACGCCACTCAGAGCGAGGGGGCGCGCGAGAAGGTCATTCGTGGAGGCTCCGAAGTCGCCTCGCTGGAGATCGCCGGAGAGCACCGAGAGCGTGGAGAGCCCGCGTCCAAGCTCGTCGACGACCAGCATGAGGATGCCCACTCCCGTCACGAGCATGAGCGCGATGTCGATGTAGTAGCCCCACGGGTTCCAGGCGCCCTTCGCGCGGAGGAGCGGGTAGTCCAAATGATGCGCAGCCCAGAGGAAGAATCCGGTCGCGAGCAACCGCGCCCCGGGCGATCCGACTCTCCGATGATGTCTGAGAAAAACCCAGCCCGTCCAGAACGTGGCGCCACTGAGAAAGAGAACGGCCGGCCACGCCGCGATGAAGAAGTTGTTCAGCTCGTAGATGGCGATATACGACCAGACGAGCGGAAAGAGCGCGACCGCCGCGTACCAGCGGCGCCATTCGCGCTCCTGTGAGAACAACAACGCCGACCAGAGCAGCGCGAGCGCGGTCCAGCCGGTCAGCACTTGGTGAATGAAGAGAAGCCTGGGATCGCCGGCGACGAGAAAAACCGAAATGACCCCGATGCGCGCGAAGTACAGGCTCCACGCGACGGTCCACCAGAGCAGGTAGCGCCGACGGTATCTCGCGTACAGCGCGCCAGTAAGTGTGCACAGACCGGCCGTGATCAGTGCCTGGAAGAGCGCGGCGTGCAGCTCGCTCAGTGAGCTGATTGTGGGCACGACGTAAGATAGGGCGACTGAGCGGCCGGAGGGCGGATCAGGGGTGGACCGCCCTCATAATGGAGAGGAGCCAGAGTCCGTATTTCTACGGACTTCTTAGAGTGACGCCAGCGCGCCATCCGGTCGTCTATCTGTCGTGGCAGATCTGGCAGACGCCGAACTCATCGCCGCGGTGCTGGGCGGAAACAACGACCTGTACGGACACCTGGTACGGCGGTACCAGGACGCGTATCGGCGCTTTGCTACGCGCATCTTGGGCAGTGCCGACGATGCGGACGACGCCCTGCAACTGGCGTTCGTGCGGGGATTTCGCGCGCTGCGCCAATGCCGGGAGCCGGCGCGTTTCGCGGGTTGGATGTTTCAGATCGTCGTCAATGAATGTCGCACGTTCAGCGCGCGGCGGGCGCGGCGCGAGCGCCGATTGGTTCGGGAGGATCCCAAACTCGAAGCCCTCGCATCACCGAGCCCGGAGACCCAGTCCTCGGAATGGGAGCTCGAGGACATTCAACGAGCTCTCGACCGCCTGGAAGCCGAGCAGCGCGAAGCCTTCGTGTTGAAACACGTCGAAGAATTGAGTTATGAAGAAATGGCGCAGCTGACGGGCGCGGGGGTGTCCGCGCTCAAAATGCGCGTGAAGCGGGCGTGCGAGCGCCTGCGGGAATTATTGGAGAAGGTGCCCCATGAGTGATGCCAATGATCGCGACGACCTGTTCATCGAACGCGTCGCCAAGCCGCTGCGCGCGACGGAGCGTGCCGATGAAACCTTCGTTGCACGGGTGCTGTCGGCCGTGCATGCGGCCGCGCGCGAAAGCGAATCGTCTGCCGCTCCACGACAGTCCTGGTGGCGGCGGCGCCGCACGCTCAGTTTCAGTCCTGCGGCAGCTCTCGCGATGGCCGCGGCCCTCGTGATCACCGTGGTCGGCCTCTCCATGATAGTCGCGCGCGACGATCGGCTTGCGTCGGTAGCGGCCACGCCGGCGAAGCCCGACACCGTGCACCTCGTGCGATTCGTATTCGCCGACAGCTCCGCGCGCGCTGTGATCCTCGTGGGCACGTTCAATTCCTGGACAAAGGGTGCCACCTCGCTCTCGCATGACGCTGCGCATGGCGTCTGGGCCATTTCCATCGCGCTTCCGCCAGGGCGACACGAGTATGCCTTTGTCGTTCGTGACAGCAGTGGCGAGCGATGGGTCGCCGATCCGTTCGCCGCTCGCGTGCGTGATGAGTTCGGGACCGAAAGCTCGATCGTCTCGGTAGGCGGCAGGACCTAGGCGCCTTCCCTCTCCCCTTCTTTGAATGACAAAACTCACGCTGGGCACGCTTTGGCGCGCGTACGCTCTCTTGCTGATCAGCGGCCGTATCGGGGCCGCACAGGAGACGCGCGTGTCGCTGGACGTCGGTTCCTCGATGGTGCGCTACGCCGACAGCATCAACGCCAATTCGATCGCGGTCACGCCGCGAATTTCGATCGCCGTCCCTCGGGCGTCGCTGGCGGCCTCCGGCACGTTTGCGCGCCTGGCTGAAGCATGGAGCAACTCGGGATCCGTCCAGGCCGTGGTGTCGACCAGCGTCGGCCGACGATTCTCCACCGAGGTCGCCGGCTCGGCCGGTGGAAGCTCACACAGCGACGGCGCGCGCACCGGGCAGACGATTGCACTGGGACGGCTCCACGTCAGTCGCACCGCGTCGGGTGCGTGGGGCGGCGGCGGGTTCGGACGCACCTGGGACGGCACGCTGTGGCGCAACCTGCTTCAGGGGACCGTCGGCGGCTGGATGATGTCTTCGATCGGAAGCGCCGTAGTGTCGCTCGCTCACTCCGCGGTGGACGACACGATCCGCTACACCGACGCGCTGGTCACGCTGCAACGCGCCACGCAACGGTTCGAGTTGGTGGGATCCCTCGGCGCGCGCATCGGGGATCCTGTTCCATCACTCGTGACCGATCGAGCCTGGGGCAGCGTTTCGGGGGTCATCTGGATCCGCCCTGGAATTGGCGCGGTCGCGAGCGCCGGCACCTATCCCATCGACTTCACGCAAGGCTTCCCTGGGGGACGATTCCTGTCCCTCGGCGTCCGCATCACGGGCGTGCGCGGAACCGGTGCGTCGCCGGATGCTCCTCGCGAGCCGGCTGTTGCGGAGGAGGCACGCGAGTTCGAAGTGCGCGCGGCGTCGGCTGGCAGGCAACGGATTCGCGTCAATGCGCCCAGCGTGCGCTCCGCCGAGTTGATGGGTGATTTCACCAATTGGCGGGCGATTCCGATGAGCGCCGAGGGAAATGGGTGGTGGAGTGTGACGGTCCCGATCGCCGAAGGAACGCACGAAGTCAATTTGCGCTTCAACGGCGGACCCTGGCGCGTGCCGCCTGGTCTGACGCCGCTCAGGGACGAATTCGGCGATTCTTCGGGCTTGCTGACAATCCCGTGGACCAGCCGGCGGTGACGCAGAGGCCCCATCGGGTAGTCGATCTCATGTAAGCGTCGAACACAAAACTCGCTTTGACGAGGTGTCATTATGATGCGGCTCCTGAATTGTCTCGCTCTCTCCACAGTATTGGCCGTTTCGACCGCCGCGGCTCAGACTCCGGCGGAAGATCCCACGCAGCGTTTGCGTGAGGTGCTTCCTGCCGAGGTCGCGGATCGCGTCGTCGCGAAGATCGCCGAGGCGCGGTCTCGTGGTCTTCCCGCCGCGGCGTTGGAACAGCGCGCGCTGAAATTCGCGGCGCGCGGCGTCAGCCCGGCGGACATCGAGCGTTCGGTGGGTGAACAGAGCGCGCGGATGGAGCGCGTGCAGGCCATCCTGCAGCAGGCGCGCGGACGTCGTCCCGCCAATGACGAGGTGAATGGCGGAGCCGAAGCCCTCCGCATGGGTGTGGATGGTGCGCAGGTGAGCGCGCTCGCGCGCGGCGCGCCGTCCGGCCGTTCGCTGGCCGTACCGCTGCTGGTGATCGGCTCGTTGGTAGATCGCGGCTTACCCTCGGACCAAGCGATGCAGCGTGTGCTGGCGCGGCTGGAAGCGCGTGCCACGGACGCCGATCTCGAGCGCCTGCCCGGTGAAGTAGCTGGCAAGCCGGCGCAAACGGGTCGCGATCTGGCTGACACCAAGCGTCCGGAAGCTGCCGGTGCCGGCCGTCCCGCGGCGGCAGGTCCACCCTCCGGCGTACCGGCGAATGCAGGCAGTGGCGCGCGCCCAACCAGCGGGCAGATGCCCTCTGGGACAAAGCGTCCGCCGCCCCGTCCGTAAAAGCGTCTCGTAGTGTGGAAAAAGGCCGCGGCAAATGC
>JBBDXZ010000049.1:0-6327 GCA_040902075.1 Gemmatimonadaceae bacterium | reverse complement strand
TGAGCGTGGACAACCTGTTCGTCATGGTTGTCATCTTCAACTACTTCCGGGTGCCAGCCGAGTCGCAACACCGGGTGCTCTTCTACGGCATCCTCGGCGCGCTGGTCATGCGCGGCCTGTTCATCGGCTTGGGCGCATTTCTGCTCTCGCGGTTCGAGTGGATCCTGTACGTCTTCGGCGCGCTGCTGCTCGTCACCGGCGTTCGGATGATGTTCAAGCAGGACGAGGAGTTCGACGGAGAGAACAACACCATCGTCAAGCTGGTGCGCCGCAGAGTTCCGATGACGATGGACTATCACGGCGCGCACTTCTTCGTGCGTTCGGAAGAGGTCGGAGCGGGCGTTGGGCGCCGGGTGGCGACGCCGCTGTTTCTCGTCCTGGTACTGGTCGAGTTCACCGACCTGATCTTCGCCGTGGATTCGATCCCCGCGATCTTCGGGATCACGCGCGATCCGTTCATCGTCTTCACGTCGAACATCTTCGCGATTCTGGGTCTGCGGTCGATGTACTTCCTGCTCGCCGCCGTCGTGGAGAAGTTCTATCTCTTGAAGTACGGGCTCGCCATCATCCTGAGCTTCATCGGCGTGAAGATGCTGGGTGAGACGTTCTTCCACGTACCGATTCTTGTGTCGCTGGGCATCGTGCTCGGGACGCTGTTGCTGTCCATCATTGCGTCCATGATCTGGCCGCAACCGGAGCTCGCGCCCGAAGCGTTGCGTCCAGAAGCCAAGCCGACAGGATCGATCTTCGGTACGGTGTTCCCGAGCAGAAAACGCAAGCAGAAGCGCTAGGAGCGCTGGAAATTGACGTCATCGGCTGCGCGCCAGGCGCCGAGTACGTAGTTTCTCCTCAGAATGACCGACTCACAGCCTCGTCGCTACCTGCTCCAGACGGCTCGCAAGTTCTTGATGGACCACGTGCCGGAAGCGCAGCCGGATTCAGCCGACGACTTTCCCCGACTGACCTCTAGAGCCCTCGAGAGAATCCGCATGTCACGCACGCGCGATCGCATCATGGAGAACCTGGAAACGATGTACCGGGAGGCGTTCGATCGGGCGAAAACGACGGGCGACGACTCGCAGATGGCCACGCTCGATTTCGCGTACCGGCGCGAACAGCTGTATCTCGAAGTCCTGCTCGACATTCGCGAAGCCGTCGAGCGTCGATGAACAACGTCAAAGTCTTCGTCCTGATGGCGGGGATGACCGCGCTCTTCGGCGCGATCGGCGCGTACCTCGGCGGACAAGGCGGGATGGTCCTGGCGCTCGTGTTCGCCGGCGCGATGAACTTCTTCATGTACTTCAACTCGTCCAAGATGGTGCTGCGCATGTACCGCGCGCGCGTCGTGACGGAGCGTGAAGCACCGGATCTCTATCGGATGGTGGACCGGCTGCGCCAGCGCGCCGGCCTTCCGATGCCGACGCTCGCGATCGCTCCACACGAGCAGCCCAATGCCTTCGCAACGGGCCGCAATCCCGAGAACTCCGTCGTCTGTGTGACGGAGGGCATTCTTCAGCTCGTCCCGCCGGACGAGCTGGAAGGAGTGCTCGCGCACGAGCTGGCGCACATCAAGAATCGGGACATGCTCCTCCAGACGTTCACGGCGACGATGGCCGGCGCCATCACCATGCTGTCCCACATGTTCATGTTCATGGGTCATGGCGACGACGATCATCCCAATCCGGTGGTCGGGCTGGCGATGATGATTCTCGCGCCCCTGGCCGCGTCCATCGTTCAGCTGGCGATCAGCCGGCAGCGCGAGTTCAAGGCCGACGCGGTCGGCGCGCAGATCAGCGGCAAGCCACTCGGGCTCGCGAATGCGCTCCTCAAGCTCGACACGTACGCGAAGCAGATTCCCATGCACGTCGACCCCGCGGCCGCGCCGCTCGCGCAGGTCAATCCTTTACAGGCGCACGGGGGCGGAATCGCGTCGCTGTTTTCGACCCATCCGCGGACGGAGGATCGGGTGGCGCGTTTACGGGCAATGGCCGCATAACCGTGCGTCGTGGGTCGCACGGCGCACTGCTTTTCTCGGCAGTCCCAGGTAATATGTTTCCCGCCATGTCCGACGACATTCTCTACCGCCGCAAACTTCCGCACGGTCCCGAAGTCCGCATCCGCCGCACCAGCGCCAAGGGTGCGACGCCGGTGACGGCGGTGCTGGACGTGGACCGGCGCGCGGGAACGCCGCGGGAGAAGGAGGGGGGCACACCACCGCCGCTCAAGCAGGTCCAAGGGACGAGCGAGGCCGAAGTGCTGGCGGCGCTGAAAGCCGAAGCGGAGGACGATCGCGCGATCGCCGCGCTGATGCGCGCGAAGGGACAGCGCTGACGGCTGTTCTCGGCGCCGCGCGCGGGGGCGCTCGGCGGTACGTTCTCGGCGGCGCTACGCGCCGGTGAGCCTGAAGAAGACGGAGTCTTCGACGACGCGGCCGTCGCGGAGGTGCTCGGTGACGATGCGCTCGAGCAGCCCCCGCGTCACGCCGGCATACCACACGCCTTCCGGATACACCACCACGATCGGTCCGCCGGCACACACGCCGAGGCAGGGCGTCTCCCCGCGCTTCACGCGGTTGGGACCGAAGAGGAGCCCTTCCCGCTCGAGGAGCTCGGGAAGTTGTGCATACAGCTCGCGCCCGCCGCGGTCGGGTGAACAGTAGCCGCCGGTGCACACGAGCACGTGTCGGCGATACGGTTCCATCAATGCCTGCATCGCGGTATACTCGCCAGCAGCCGTCGCGATCTCAACCGGAGGGTAGGTGGCGCCGCAAATCACACGTGTTGGCGACCTGACCGTCGCCGTCGAACGCCCCGCGACATCGAGCGGTAAACCGCCCGTGCTCCTGATTCATGGGATGTTCGGGGGGGCGTGGCAGTGGGAGTACTACCAGGCCCAACTCGCGCGGCGGGGCTACGCCAGTCACGCGATCAATCTTCGCGGGCATCACGGCAGCCGCCCTGTGCGCAACATCGGCAAGGTATCGCTCGACCAATTTGTGGTTGACGCACTCGAAGTGGCGCGGACGCTCAAGAACCCGATCGTCATCGGTCACTCCATGGGCGGGCTCATCACGCAAAAAGTCGCGGAGGTAGGCGCCTGCCGTGCCGCGGTCCTGGTGGCCGCCGCTCCGCCGCGGTGGATTCCGGTCGTGAGCTGGCTGCTGCTCAAGAAGCAGCTGAAATACACCAAGGCGCTCTTGCTGCACGAGCCCATCGTGCCCGATCGCAGTGACGCGGACGTCCTGATGTTCAATCGGACGCCGGTCGCGGATCGCGAGAAGATGTATCCCAGGCTCGTGCCGGAGAGCGGAAAGGCGGGGTTCGAGCTCAGCTTCGGCGTCGTCGCGGTGCACGACTCGCGGGTGACGGCCCCGATGTTGGTCATCACGGGACTCGACGATCAGTTCGTCGTCCCGCGGGTCGCGCGCGCGCTCGCGCGCAAGTACGGCGCGCCGATTCGCGAGTACGAGAGCTTCGCCCATCACATCATGACTGAGCCGGGATGGGAGGGTCCGTTCGGAGATATCGTCGAATGGATGGATCGGCAGTGACTTCGCGGGAGGGGGGAGGAGCGAAGAGGGAGGAACCAGCCGCAGCATCCGCAGCCTCACCGTTCACGTTGGACATGCGCGTTGGGACCGTGTTGACCGCAGACGTGTTCCGCGAGGCGCGAAAGCCGGCATATAAGCTCACGATCGATTTCGGCCCCGAGCTCGGAACGAAGCGGTCGAGCGCTCAGCTCACCACGCACTACAAGCCGGAACAGCTGGTCGGTAGGCAGGTCGTCGCGGCGGTAAACCTCGGCACGCGGCGTATCGCGACGTTCGACAGTGAGGTGTTGGTGCTCGGCGCCATGCCAGTTCCCACCGAGGTGATTCTTCTGATGCCCGATCAGCGAGTTTCGAATGGAACTCGGATCGGCTGAACCGTGAACGAGGCATGAGCAAACCAAGCGTCAAAGCACCGGCCCGCCCGTCGGCGGGCAACCCGATCGCGCGGTCGCACGCAGTGTGGCGTGGCGGATTGCTTTTCGACGCCGGCGTGGGAGAGCGCAGGCACGCGATCGATGGAGACTCGAAAACCGCGCCGTCGCCCGTCGAGACATTGTTGAACAGCGTCGGCACGTGCTCGGCGAGCGACGTGGTGGATATCCTCGGGAAGCAGCGCACACCCGTACAGCGGCTGGAAGTAGACGTGATGGCCACGCGCCGCGCGGAATTTCCTCGGCGCGTGCTGACGCTCGAGGTCACGTTCACGATCGACGGCAAGGGGATCGAGCCAGCTCAGGCGGAACGCGCGATCGCTCTGTCGATCGAGAAGTACTGCAGCGTCGCCGCGTCGCTCGCCGGTGACATCGACTTCACGTCGGTGCTGGTACTCAACGGCGAGCGCGGGGAGCCGGTGAAGCAGCCGATGTTTTCCCAACAGGGAAGAGGGAAGGGGGAATAGGGAAAGGGGCAACCACAACCGGGCTCATGCAAGATTCCGACAGCGCTGACGCGCGCCAAATCGTACTTTAGGTGTCTCCTACCCTACCTCCGCCTGGACCGTCCATGATTCTGCTCCGACGCCTCGTCGTTCTTTCGGCCTTCTGTCTTCCCGCCACCTTGCAGGGGCAGAAGCCCGCGCTCGCACAAGCCGACTGGGACCGCTGGCGGTCCATCAGCGGCGCGGCCCTCACCAACGACGGCAGATGGGCAGCGTACTCCATCGCTCCACTGGTCGGAGACGGTGAGCTGGTGCTTCGCTCCACCAGCGGCCCCACCGAATACCGCATCGCTCGCGGATACCTGGGCCGCCCAAACAACGTCCCTGGCGGACTTCGGCCGCGCGCCGCGAACCCAGAGGATGAACCAGCGGGTCCCGGCGTCGCGCCGGCTCAGCTCACAGCAGACAGCAAATACGCGCTGGTGCTCACCTATCCGACGCAAGCGGAGTTCGATCGCGTGGCACGCGACAGGCGCCGCGCCGCCACGGTCCAGAATCGCGCGGATCTCGCCCTCGTGAGACTCGCCGACGGCAACGTCACCACGATTCAGCGCGTCCGGTCGTTCCGGCTGCCGAGGTACAGCGGCGCCTGGGTCGCCTACGTGGTCGCCGACTCGGCGCCGGCGGATTCCTCGGCTCGTCCGGCGGGCGGCGGCGCACCCGCGGCTCCCGCCGCACGTCCGGCGACACCGCGCCGGCGTTTCGGCACGGCGCTGGTGCTGCGGAACCTCGCAACGGGCGGCGAAGAGCGCATCGCGGACGTGCTCGACTTCGCGTTCGACGACAGCGCGAAAGTGTTCGCCTATGCCGTCGTGTCCCGCGCGTCGGACAAGGACGGCGCCTATGTCAGAAACCTGTCCACGGGCGCCACGACTACTCTCTTGTCCGGCAAGGGAGACTACACGCAGATCGCGCTCGATCGTGCCGCGTCTCAGATCGCGTTCGTCTCGAACCGCGACGAGTTCGGGAAGGACAACGCGACATTCACGCTGTACCACGCGTCGATCCGGGAAGGCGTCGCGAAGCCCGCGGTCACCGCGTCGGCCTTGAGTGGCAGGCGGCTGGTGGAAGGCGCGAACGTCGCGTTCACGCGAGCGGGGAACGCCATCGTCTTGGGCATCGCGCCGCCGCTCGTGGACACGCTGCCGGCGGATTCGCTGGTGAACAAGTCGGTGTTCGACTTGTGGCATTACAAGGACGCGACGCTCCAGCCCGCGCAGCGGCTGTCCGCCGCGCGCGATCGCAACCGGTCGTTCCAGGCGATCTATCACGTCGCCACGAAGAAGCTCGTGCGTCTCGCGAACGATTCGATGCCGCAGGTCTCCATCTCCGACGACGGACGCATCGCGCTCGCGAACACGCGCGAGCGGTACATGATCGAGCAGATGTGGGGCGACGGCGGCACGGACGTATACGTCATCGACGCCGTGACGGGCACCGCCAAACTGGTCCGTGAAAAGATCACCGGAAACGCGCAGCTCTCCACGAACGCGAAATACGCGGCGTTCTTCGACAACGGAAAGTGGTTCACCTATAACGTGGCCACGGGCCGCACGACTGAAGTCACCGCGGCCGTCAAAGGCGTGAGCTTCGCGCGCGAGACGCACGATACCCCGTCGCCGGCGCCCGCGTGGGGGATCGCTGGTTGGACGAAAGACGATCGCTCGATGCTCGTGTACGATCGCTGGGACATCTGGGAAATCGACCCGACTGGCGTTCGCGCACCCGTCATGGTCACGGACTCGATGGGCCGCAAAGGCGGTGTGACCCTGCGTCTCGCGATGGGTGGCGGCGGCTTTGGATTTGGTGGGCATGGGATGAAGGGATGAGGGGGTGCAAG
>JBBDXZ010000048.1:0-6344 GCA_040902075.1 Gemmatimonadaceae bacterium | reverse complement strand
CATCGTAGGCGAGGGTCACGCGAAACGGACCCTGCTCGAGCTTCATCTTGATGATACGGCCGATGTGCGGCTCGTCGTCCGCGACGAGGACGTGGCGCGCCGAAGTAGTCAGACGACTATACCAGTGCGGCGATGTGTTCGCGATTGCGCCGAAGCTCGTACAACAGTTGCCCGATGTTGGCGCTGGGCTGCACGAGCACCAACAGGATGGCTTCGGCGGAAAGCACCGACACGATGGCGAGACCCTGTCGATGCTCCAGAATGACGGTGACGACTTCCCCCCGACCACTGGCGGTCCCAAGCTCGTCCGCTGGACCAATCACGGGCGGGATGCGCGCGGCCAGATCTTCCGGGTCCAGTCCGGGAATCACCTGGCTATCGATTACCAGGCCGTCTCGCCCGAGTACGATGGCTGCGTCGACCCCCTCGCGCTGGCGCAATGCGGCTACCAGATCGCGAATGCTCGCCATGCGTGCTCCGTCGGGTGAAGTGCGACGCGAAGCTACCGGCGCCGATTGGCGAAGTCAAGCGAGGATAATCGCTTGAACCGCCTCTCACCCTCAGATATCCTTCGCTCTACACCCTTTCCGATCGAGCCGTACCGCGCATGCATGCAAGACTTTCGGCGCTGCTCGTCGCCGTCGGTGCGGTCGCGGCTGTGACGGCCTGCGGCGACACCACGGCGCCTGGCGCGCGATTCAGCAATCTCGACCAATTTCCGGTCGTGTTCGCGATGAGCGGCACGCCGCCTTCGCTGCCGTCCGGCATCGCGGTGCGCGGCGGATCGGTCGTTCGCATCGATCCATCGTGGGCCTTCGACATCGCGTTCGACATGACGGATGCAGGGGTCGTGCGCGTGCACTCCGCCAGGGCCATTGCCACCGAGCTCTCGACCGTGAATCGAGTGGGATTCCTGTTCACCCCGGACGCCTTCTCCGAGGTGACCAGGGCGCCTACCACCGGGTACGCGTACGACACGACGTTCACCCTTCCGGTCGGAGCGGTCATGCTGATCGACGTCGTCGATGTGAGATCGTGTGGCGGCTCGCTGTTTTCGGGACCCAACATTCGCGCGAAGATGGTCCTCGACAGTGTCAACGTCGTCAGCCGTGCCGTGTACCTGCACATGTTGTCGAATCCCAACTGCGGATTGCGGTCGCTGGTCCAAGGCGAGCCGAAGGACTGACGCATGCACGACATTCGCGTCCTGCGTGAGCAGATGGATGTGCTCCGCGACGCGCTCGGCCGCCGCGGCGCGCTCGACGGCATGGCCCCCGTGCTGGATCGCGCCGAACGACTCGAGCGCGAGCGCCGCGCCATGATTCAGGCGGCTGAGGAGCGGAAGGCTGCTCGCAACGCCGCGTCGCAGGAGGTCGCCCAGCGCAAGCGCAACAAAGAGAGCGCGGACGAGCTGATTGCGCGCGCCCGCGACTTGGGAGACGAGATCGCGAAGCTCGAGCACGAGCTCGACGGCGTCGAACGGGAGCTCCAGAGCATTCTGCTCGAGATCCCGAATGTCACCCTTCCTGACGTTCCCGCCGGTGGTGAGGACGCCAATCGCATCGTCAAGGAATGGGGAACGCCCCGTCGTGAGCCCGGGCTTCTGCCGCACTGGGACCTTGGCGCGCAACTCGGGATCATCGACCTCGCGCGCGCGGCCAAGGTGAGCGGCTCCGGATTCGTGGTGTATCGTGGGCTCGGAGCTCGGCTCGCGCGGTCGCTCCTTCAGTATTTCATGAGCGCTCATGCGAACGAGCACGGCTACGAAGAGGTGTGGCCGCCGGATCTCGTCAACCGGGCGACGATGACGGGTACGGGACAGTTGCCCAAGTTCGAGGACGACGCCTACGCCGTGCGATCGGAGGATCTCTTTCTCATTCCGACAGCCGAGGTCCCAGTCACGAACTTGTACCGTGACGAGATCCTCGACGGAGCCCAACTCCCGATGGCGTTCGTCGCGTACTCCAAGTGCTTTCGGAGGGAAGCCGGGTCCGCGGGCAAAGATACGCGAGGCGTGCTGCGCACCCACGAGTTCGACAAAGTGGAGCTCGTGCGCTACTCCACGCCGGAAGACTCGCCCGCGGAGCTCGAGCGGTTGACTGGTCACGCCGAGACGATGCTCGAGCGGCTCGGGCTGCCCTACCGTCGCAAGCTGCTGGCCGCCGGCGACACGGGCTTTTCGTCCGCGATGACCTACGATCTCGAAGCCTGGGCGCCGGGCGTCGGCGCGTGGCTCGAGGTCTCCTCGTGCAGCAATTTCACCGACTTCCAGGCGCGCCGCGCCAACATCCGCTTCCGGACGGCCAAGGGCGAGAAGCCGCGCTTCGTGCATACGCTCAATGGATCCGCGCTCGCGTTTCCGCGAACGATCGCCTGTCTGCTCGAGCACTATCAGCAGAAGGACGGTACCGTCCTCGTGCCCGAGGTCCTGCGTCCGTGTCTCGGCACGGATGTCATTCCGAGGAACGACGCGACGAGGAATCCGCAGTCGTGACCGATGCGCTGCTCGCCGGACTGAACCCGGCTCAGCGCGACGCGGTTCTGCACGGGGGCGGTCCACTGCTCGTGCTCGCCGGCGCTGGCTCGGGGAAGACGCGGGTTCTGACGACCCGCATCACGCGGCTCATCAGCGAAGAGGGCGTTGCTCCGGAACGCATTCTCGCGGTCACCTTCACGAACAAGGCCGCGGGAGAGATGCGGGCCCGCATCGCGAGGCAGTTAGGGAAGGAGCCCACCGGTATGTGGATGGGCACGTTCCACGCGATCGGCGCGCGGATCGTACGCCGCGCCGCGCATCAACTCCATCGCACTCCATCCTTCACCATCTACGACGAAGACGAGCAGCTCGCCGTCGTCAAGCGGCTAATGGAGCGGCATCGCATCTCGCCGAAGCAATACGCCCCGCGCGCCCTGCGCGGCGCGATCAGCGATGCCAAGAATGCGCTGGTTGGCGTCGACGAGTACAGCCGGTTGGCGCGCGATCCGTTTTCGCAGGCCGCCGCGCTCGTGTACGCGGATCTCGAGTCCGCGCTCCGCACCGCGAACGCGGTCGACTTCGACGACTTGCTGGTTCTTCCCGTTCGCCTCCTCGAATCGAACGAGCGGGAGCTGGAGCGGTGGCAAAAGCGATTCGATCACCTGCTGGTGGACGAGTACCAGGACACCAATCGGGCGCAGTACCGTTTTGTAAAGCTGCTGGCGAGCGTGCATCGAAATGTGTGTGTCGTCGGTGACGACGATCAGTCCATCTACGGCTGGCGCGGCGCGGACATTCGGAACATCCTCGATTTCACCAAGGACTTTCCCAATGCCGGGGTCGTCCGGCTCGAGGAGAATTACCGTTCCGTGCCGCCGATTCTCGAGCTGGCCAACGTGATCATCACCGAAAACACATCGCGCATGGGCAAGACGCTGCGCCCAACGCGATCCGGCGGTGAGAAGGTCGGCCTGGTGCGGTCCCTCGACGAACGCGACGAGGCCGAGTGGGTGATGCAGGACATCCTCGCCCGCCGCTCCCAAAAGGGAGCCGCGCTTCGGGACGTGGCGATTCTGTACCGCACGAACGCGCAGAGTCGCACGCTCGAAGAGTCCTGCCGACGTCACGCGATTCCATATCGTCTCGTGGGATCGGTGCGCTTCTACGACCGTCGCGAGATCCGCGACCTGATGAGCTATCTGCGGCTGATCGCGAATCCATCGGACGACGAGGCGTTCCGTCGCGCCATCGGCGCGCCCCGGCGTGGCATCGGCGACACCACGGTCGAGACGCTCGCGGATCGCGCCCGAGCGGAAGGCGTCGCCCTGTTCGCCGCGGCGAGCCGCCCCGCGCTGCTCGCGGACCTGCGTCCCGCGGCGCGAATCGCGCTGGCCGGCTTCGTGGCGCTCATCGAGAAGTATCGCGCCGACCTCGACGAGTACGCGGTGGATGAGCTGATCAAGGAGATCGTGATCGATATCAACTACGCCGAGCACCTGCGATCGGAAGGCGAGGAGGTCGCGCGCGAGCGTCTCGACAACGTGCGGGAGCTCATCAACGGCGCCGCGGAAACGGTCGTCGAGGAGGGCGGGGAAGTGGGCGACCCGGCGTTGGACGTGTTTCTTCAGCGCGCGGCACTCATCGCGGACGTGGACGCGCTCAAGGCGGCCGACGCGGATGCCATAACCCTGATGACGATGCACAACGCCAAGGGCCTGGAGTTTCCCATCGTCTTCATCACGGGCCTCGAGGATGGGCTGTTCCCGTTGGCGCGCGCCTACGATGACCCCCCGTTGCTCGAGGAGGAGCGGCGTCTTTTCTACGTCGGGATCACGCGCGCGCAGCACACCCTGACTCTCACGTACGCCGAGGAGCGTCGTCGCAACGGCGAGTTGACGAGCTCCCGCCCATCGAGCTTTCTCTCGAGCATCCCCAAGGGAATGGTCGACGAGCGCTCGACCGTGAAGGTGCGAAGCACCGGCCGGGCTGTCCTGTCGTCGATGTTCGGCAGCGGTGGCAGCGGCGGAAGCGTGTACGGCGGCCGGTCCAGGCGCAGTGCGTTCGAGTCGCCTGCGACCTTCGCGGACGATAGCTTCGAGTATGTGCCCGCGTCGCGCCGGCGCGCCGGCACTCCCGTCACCCGGCGCGCACCGGAAGACGAATCCCAGTCGGAGGGCGCCGCGTCGCTTGCGATCGGCGCGCGCGTCCGGCATCGCAAGTTCGGCACCGGGACGATCGCCGAACTGACGGGCGCCGGACGCGAGGCGAAAGTCAAGATCGACTTCGACGATGAGAGTGTCGGTCGCAAGACGCTCGTCGTCGCTCAGGCAAACCTCGAACCCAACGACCCAGAGGATGGCTGAAGCGGTCACCGCGGTCACCGTGCAGGACGTGCGTCACGTCGCGATGCTCGCGCGCCTCGGTCTCGGTGAGGAGCGCGCGCGGGAGCTCACCAAGGACCTGAACACGATCCTCGAGCACATGGATGTCCTGAGCCGTGTGGACACCACGGGCGTCGCGGAAGCGTCCGGCGTGGGTCCCACGGGGATGCGATTGCGCGACGACAAGGGTCCTCCGACTCCGCTGGCCGAGCCGCCCGCGGCCTTCGCGCCGGAGATGCGCGATGGCTTCTTCGTCGTTCCGCGACTCTCGACCCATGAGGACTCCTCCGCGTGAGCGGCGGCGACAACCCATCGGCCTCCAGCATCGCCGAGAGCGTGCGGGCGGGACGGAGCTCGGTGACGGACGTCGTCAGGAAGTCTCTCGCTCGGGCCCGCGAGGTCGACGAGATCGAGAAGCTCAACGTCTTTCTTGCGCGCGCCGACAAGCAGGCGCAGGCCGACGCCGCCCGGCTCGACTTGGATGCCCGGGAGCGAGAGAGCGCGTCGCTGCTCGGCGTTCCCTTTGCCGCGAAGGACAACATTGCCGTCGCGGGACTACAGGTCACCTGCGGGTCGCGGATCCTCGAAGGCTACCTCAGTCCGTACACGGCCACCGTGATCGAGCGGCTCCGCTCCGCCGGCGCGGTGCTCGTCGGGAAAACCAATCTCGACGAGTTCGCGATGGGCTCGTCCACGGAGAACAGCGCGTTTGGTCCAACGAGGAATCCAATCGCGCCGGAGCTCGTTCCGGGCGGGTCATCCGGAGGATCCGCCGCCGCCGTCGCGGCGGGTGTCGTTCCCATCGCGCTGGGATCGGAGACGGGCGGCTCGGTGCGCCAGCCAGCGGCGTTCTGTGGGATCGTCGGCGTCAAGCCGACCTACGGTCGCGTCAGCCGGTACGGGCTCGTGGCGTTCGGCTCGTCACTGGACCAGATCGGCGTCTTCGGTACGAACGTCTCGGACGCCGCCCTCGCCCTGAAAGTCATCGCCGGCAAGGACCATCGCGACTCGACGACCGTCGACCTTGCCGTTCCGGATTACGCCACGGAGAACCCGGAGCACACGTCGCTGAAGGGTGTGGTGATTGGCCGGCCGAGGGAGTACTTCCCGAGCGAGTTGGATCCCAGAATCGCCGCGCTGTGCGAGCGGGCGCTCGACCGTTTTCGTTCGCTCGGCGCGGAGGTGCGGGACGTTTCACTCCCGCATACCTCGCTCGCCATTCCCGTCTACTACATCGTCGCGCCGGCCGAGGCGTCGTCCAACCTCGCGCGGTTCGACGGCGTGCGGTACGGCCTCCGTGTCGCCGGTGACGGAGGCGGGGAGGGGCTGCGCGGCATGTACGAAGCAACGCGGTCGAGAGGCTTCGGCCCCGAGGTCACGCGCCGCATCATGCTGGGCACCTATGTCCTCTCCGCTGGCTATTACGACGCCTACTATAGAAAGGCGATGCAGGTGCGCACCCTGATCGCCGATGACTTCCGAAAAGT
>JBBDXZ010000047.1:0-6381 GCA_040902075.1 Gemmatimonadaceae bacterium | reverse complement strand
CTGAAGATCATCTGCGGCTTGGACATCGCCGATCGCCTCAGGCCGCAAGACGGGCGAGCGCGGGTGGCGGTGAACGGCGTGGCCGTCGATCTTCGCGTGTCGACGCTGCCCGCGTCGCACGGAGAAAAAGTGGCCGTCCGTGTCCTCGATGCCCGCGGTACCGTGCTCTCGCTGGATGCGATGGGATTCCTTCCCGACGAGCTGGCGCGCATCGAACGGCTGCTGGACCTGCGCGAGGGGCTCATCCTCGTGACCGGCCCGACCGGGTCCGGCAAGACGACGACGCTGTATTCGGCGCTGCGCCGCCTCCAGCAGCGGGGCGTGAACATCGTCACCGTGGAAGATCCGATCGAATACCGGCTGCCCGGGATCGTGCAGGTGCAGGTCAACGAGCGCGCGGGACTCACCTTCGCGTCGGCTCTGCGCTCGATCATGCGACAGGATCCGGACGTGTTGCTCATTGGAGAGATCCGGGACCGCGAGACAGTCGAAATCGCGATCCAAGCGTCGCTTACCGGACATCTCGTGTTCTCGACGCTCCATACGAACGACGCCGCGAGCGCCGTAACTCGGCTCGTGGATGTCGGCGTCGCGCCATACAAGATCGCGACCGCGGTGAAGGGCGTGCTGGCGCAGCGCCTCGTGCGTCGCCTGTGCGGTTGTGGATCACAGAAGGCGCGGCGAGAACAGCTTCTCGTCGCCGAGCCATCTCCAACGTCGTGCGTGGAGTGCGCTGGTGAGGGGTACAAGGGCCGCCTGGCGATCGTGGAAGTCATCATCGCGACGTCGGAATTCGAGCGAGCCGTTGCCGCCGGCCACGGAGCGGAACGACTCGGGGAAGTCGCGCGGCTGGCAGGGATGCGCCCGCTCTGGGAGTCCGGGCTCGCGCACATCAGCGAGGGACACACCTCGCAGGTGGAATTGCTGCGAGTCGCCACGCCACCCGCCCGAGTAGACGCCACCAGGCCGGCGAAGTATTTACCTGCGGACCCCTCTGGTGCCCCTGAGATGCCGCATGCGTCGGTCGAGGTGAAGGTTGCGACGGTGGACGTTTACGTCATCCGGCCGTTGCAGGACGACTGGCGCGTCCTGACACTTCGTCGCGGACAGGGAACCCGGTGTCCCGGGTCCTGGGAAACCGTCCATGGACGCATCGAAACCGGGGAGAAGCCAGAGCAGGCGGCGGTACGCGAAGTGGGCGAAGAGACCGGGCTCCAGGTCGCGCGCCTGTACAGCATCTCGGTGCAACCGTTCTATCTGCCGTCGCTGGGCGTGGTGACGGCGGCCGTCGTCTTCGCGGCCTTCGTGGACGAGCCGGCACACGTTGCCCTGGCGGATGAGCACGACGAGCACGAATGGCTCGTGCCCGCGCAAGCGGAACAGCGGTTCATCTGGCCCCGTTCCAAGACGGTCCTTCGCGACATCGTGTCGCTCTTGAAGACCGGCGACGCCGGACCGGTCGAGGACGTGCTTCGGGTCCTATGACTCGCCTCGCTCTCGCGCCATGCGCGAAACGATCGCCTGATGCTCAGGCGGCGCATTTGGCTTGACCTTTACACTCTTGGCTGGAATACCAACGTACACGTGGTAAGGTCGCACGTCCTTCGTCGCCATCGCCATCGCGCCGACCATGGCGTTCTCCCCGACATGCACGCCGGCCAGCACTGTCGCGTGATAGGTGATGCGTACGTTGTCTGCGAGCACCGTCGTTGCGTTCGTGACTTCGCGCTGTTCCACGATCGAGTGCGTGTGGCTATAGACGTTGGCGTAGTCGGATATCGAGACGTTGTTGCCAAGTGAGATGCCGCCGCGATCGTCGAGCAGCACGTACCGGTGGACGACCACGTTGTCGCCGACGTCCATGTTGTAGCCGAAGGAGAACTCGGTGAACTGAAAGCATTTGAAGTTCTCGCCGCATTTCCTGAAAATGTGCTTCGCGAGCAGCCGCCGAAGGAGCACGCCCAGCCAGACGTTCTGCGCGCCGGCGGCCGTGCGATCGAACGAGTACCAGAGCCAGAGCAACGGCTTCACCCGCTGAAAGCGCGCGTCGTCGCACTCGTGGTAGTACTCGGGCTCCAGAGTCACGTTGCTTGGGTCGGTGGCGGACAGCTGCAGACGCGTCGCAAAGGGCAGCCCCGGATCGTTCACGGCCGTCTCCCAGTTCGCGACGTATTGCGGGAACGTCATCTCCGTGAGGGCGCGGCGGCAGAGCAGGGCGCGATCGCATTTCGGGTCCGCGAGCTCGGAGGTGAGTTGCTCGATCCAATCGCGCGCGACGCCGGTGAGCCGCGGCTCGGGGATTTTTCGGAGGGGGAGGAACGCCATGAAGAGAAAGGTGCTGGGTGATGGGTGCTAGGTGCTAGGCGCTAGGTGCTAGGTGCTAGGTGCTAGGTGCGCGCCTAAGACTAGGTGCTAGGACCTCATCTAATACCTAACACCTAACACCTAACACCTAGCACCTAGCACCTATCACCTATCACCTATCACCTATCAGTCCCACGATGGCCTCCGCCAGCTCATCCCGTCCCTCGCCATCCACGGCGCTGAATGGGATCACTTGCTCCAGCTCCACCCCAGCCTCGAGGGCCAACTTCTCGACGCGCGCCGAGCGCTGTGCACGGGGCAACTTGTCGATCTTCGTGGCGACAACAATAGTCGCAGTACCGAGCTCGGACAGGAACTCGAGCATCTGAAGGTCGTCGCGTGTCGGCACATGACGCGCGTCGAGCAACAGGACCACCCCCCGGAGCGCCGGACTGTGGCGCAGGTAGCCTTCGATCAGCGGGCGCCACGCGGCCTTTTTCTCTTTGGAGACCCTCGCGTATCCGTAGCCGGGGAGATCGGCGATGACGAATTCGCCATTCACATCGAAGAAATTGATCTCCCGTGTCCGCCCCGGTGTGTTGCTGACACGCGCAGCCTTCTTGCGGCGAACGAGCTTGTTGATGAGCGACGATTTGCCGACGTTCGAGCGGCCGGCGAACGCCACCTCGGGGAGCTTCGACTCAGGGCGCCAGCCTTCCACGCCCGCCATGCCGCCGAGGAACTGAATGCTGCGAACGACGAGGAGGTCGGGAGGCAACGTGGTAGGTGGTAGGTGGTAGGTGGTAGGTGCTAGGTGGTAGGTGGTAGGTGGTAGGTGCTAGGTGCTAGGTGCTAGGTGCTAGGTGCTAGGTGCTAGGTGCTAGGTGCTAGCTGTTAGGTGTTAGAACCTAGCACCCCGCCCCTGGCCCCTAGCACCCAGCCCCTGGCCCCTAGCGCCCGCGTACTACTGCGCCCACGCCACCGAGGTTGGTGCGTCGCCCGCGAACGGTTGCGACGTGCGGCCCGTGACGAGGGCGATCTTGAGCACCTCGTCCATGGTGCGCACCGGATGGAACGTCAGGCCGTTACGCACCTCGACCGGTACCTCCGGCAGGTCACGCGCGTTTTGCCACGGGATTACGACATGCCGGACACCCGTCCTGAAGGCGGCGACGGCCTTTTCCTTGAGCCCACCGATCGGCAGGACGCGTCCCCGCAGGGTGATCTCGCCCGTCATGGCGACTTCGCCGCGCAACGGGACGCCCGTGAGGGCGCTGACGATCGCCGCGGCGATCGCGATGCCGGCTGAAGGCCCGTCCTTCGGCGTCGCGCCCGTGGGAATATGGACGTGAAGATCGCGGGTCTTGTGGAAGTCGCGCTCGAGATGCAGCGCCTCCGCTCGGGAGCGCGCATAGCTCAGCGCCGCGCTGGCCGATTCCTTCATGACGTCGCCCAACGTTCCCGTAAGCTGGAGCCGTCCCCGGCCCGGTACGGTGCTCACTTCGATCTCGAGCACTTCGCCGCCCGCGCTGGTGTACGCGAGGCCGTTGGCCACGCCGACCCGATCCTCGAGCACCAAGTCGGCGGGGTCATAGGGAGCGGTGCCGAGCAGGTCCTTCAGATCGCTCACGCGTACGACGTCGGTGACGCCGGCGCGTTCGATCTTGCGGCGCGCCAGCTTCCGGGCGACCCGCGCGATGCGCCGCTCGAGATCGCGGACGCCCGCTTCGCGCGTGTATCCGTGAATGATGGCGGGGAGCGCGTCGGCGTCCCAGGCGACGTCCTCCGGAGTGATGCCATGGGCGCGCAGTTGGCGCGGGATCAGAAACTGCCGCGCGATCGCGAGTTTTTCCTGATCGATATAGCCGGACAGGCGAATAATCTCGAGGCGGTCGCGCAACGGCTCGGGAATCTGTGGCAGGTAGTTCGCGGTCGTCACGAACAGTACCTGAGAGAGATCGTAATCCACCTCGAGGTAATGGTCCGTGAACGCATGGTGCTGCTCGGGATCGAGCACTTCCAGGAGCGCGCTCGCCGGGTCGCCACGGTGGTCGTGTCCAAGCTTGTCGATTTCGTCCAGCAGCAGCACGGGGTTGACGACCTCGGCGCGGCGCATCGCCTGTATCACGCGTCCGGGCATCGACCCGATATACGTGCGGCGATGCCCGCGAATCTCGGCTTCGTCGCGGACTCCACCCAGCGACATGCGTACGAACTTTCGGCCCAGCGCGCGCGCGATCGAGCGGCCCAACGAGGTCTTTCCGACACCCGGCGGGCCGACGAGGCAGAGAATCGGACCCTCCAGCTTGCCTGCCAGCGCCAAGGCGCCCACGTGGTCGAGGAGGCGGTCCTTCACCTCTTCCAGCCCGTAATGATCCTCGTCGAGCACGCGGCGCGCGTGACCGACATCGAGCACGTCGTCCGTTCGTTCGGTCCACGGGAGCGCGAGCACCCAGTCCACGAAGTTGCGGGAGACGGTGTGCTCGGGGTGCAGCGGCGACGTGCGGCGCAGCTTTCGGATCTCGCGCGAGACGCGCGTTTTCACCTGCTCCGGCAGTCCCCGTTTCTCGGCCTGGGCGTCGAGCTCGTTGAGATCGTCGTCTTCGTTGCCGAGCTCGCGGTGGATGGCCTTGAGCTGTTCCTGGAGATAGAACTCGCGCTGATTCTGGAAGAGCGAGCCCCGCACGTCCTCATCGATTTTTCGCTCGAGTCGAAGGAGCTCGTTCTCGCCGGAGAGCACTTCATTGAGCATTCGCAGCAAGGGCTCCGACGGCTCGGCCTCGAGCAGCTTCTGCCGGGTCTCCAGGCGAACGGCCAGGTGCGCGGCCACCCCGTACGCCTGCCGAGCGATCCCCTCCGCGCCCTGAATGATCGCCACGATCTCGGGCGGGATGCGGCGCTGCAACGCCACGTACTCCTCGAACGACGCGATGACACTCCGTGCCAGCGCGTGCAGCTCCGGATTGTCCGGAAGCGCCGACGGCTCGACCGTCGGTGCGACCACGGCGCTGAGATGCACGCTCTGCGCGATGTACCTGGTGACCCGCGCGCGCTGGATCCCCTCGAGCAGGACGCGGCTCGACCCGTTGCCAAGCGGCGACAGCTGCGTGATCCGGGCGACCACGCCGACACGAAAGAGTTGGGCCGCCGCGGGCTCCTGCACCTCGCTATCGCGCTGCGACACGAGCAACAGACGTCCGTCGGCACTGGCGGCGGCGCTCACGGCGGACAGCGACGCCGGCCGGCCCACGACCAGCGGCATCACGACATACGGGAAGAACACGACGTCGCGCAATGGAAGAACCGGGAGGCGCTCTGCGGCGTCCCCCGGTTCGATGCCCAGCGATGCCTTTGAGGTGCTCAATGTAGGTCTAGGCTTCTTTCTTCTTCCGCTGCGGCGAGAGCTCGAGGAGTGGCGGGGTGCCGCTGTTCAGCACCGAGGCCTCGGTCACCTTGACCTCGACGACGTCCTCACGCGTGGGCAGGTCGAACATGACGTCGGTGAGAATCTCCTCGACGATCGCCCGCAGGCCGCGCGCGCCGGTGCCGCGTTTCAGCGCCTTTTGAGCGACCGCACGCAACGCCGCTTCATCGAATGTGAGCTGCACTTCTTCGAGCTCGAACAGCTTCTTGTATTGCTTCGTGAGCGCGTTCTTGGGCTCCTTCAGAATCCGAACCAGAGAGCCCTCGTCGAGAGCCTCGAGGGCCACCACGACCGGCAACCGGCCCACCAGCTCGGGGATCAGCCCGTATCGGAGCAGATCGTCCGGCTCGACTTCGGCGAACGGATTCTTCTTGCGCTCGCCGGTCTTGCCGTCCGCCAGATCCGCGAACCCGATCTGCCGGCGGCCCGTTCGGGCTTCGATGATCTTCTCCAAGCCATCGAACGCCCCGCCACAGATGAAGAGAATGTCCTTTGTATTTATCTGGATGTATTCCTGCTGCGGATGCTTGCGGCCGCCCTGTGGCGGCACGGACGCGACCGTGCCCTCGAGGATCTTGAGCAAGGCCTGCTGCACACCTTCGCCCGACACGTCGCGGGTGATGCTCGGGTTCTCCGACTTGCGCGCGATCTTG
>JBBDXZ010000046.1:0-6468 GCA_040902075.1 Gemmatimonadaceae bacterium | reverse complement strand
GCGCGCGCTCCCCCTCTCGCCGACAGGAACCGCCCGAGCGCCGCGCGGGCGAGCGGATCCCGCGGATGTTGCCGCACTGCCGCGTAATACACGGATTCAGCCGCCGCGAGCCGCCCTTCGGCCAACAGCGAATCAGCGGGCCACACTCCCCACTGGGCACCGGCGTCGCGCGCTAGCAGCAGGGCGAGCCCGGCGCAGACACGCCATCGGACGCGGGTTCGACCTAGCACCCGGCACCCAGCACCCAGCACCTGTCCTATCTGCCGAACAGCTTGCCGAGCAATCCGCTTTCGGCGGGCACTCCGCCGGCGGCCGTGCCGAACGCCTCGGCGAACTCGAGGACCGTTTGAAAACGGTCGTCAGGGTTTCTCGACATCGCCTTGGCGAGCGCCTTCTCGACCGCCTCGGGAATGTCGAACTCCGGCCGCATGCGCCGGATAGGAATAGGATCGCTGCGCAGTCGCGCGATCATCATTTCCTGCTGGGTTCGACCCTGAAACGGAAGCTTTCCAGTCAGCATCTCGTACGTCATGAGCGCGAGCGAGTAGATGTCCGTGCGCGGATCGAGTGGCTTCCCGCGCAACTGCTCGGGACTCATGAATTCCGGCGTCCCCAGGATGATTCCCGTCGCCGTGAGCTTTTGCAGCTCGCCTTCGGCTTTGCGTTCTTTGGCCAGTCCGAAGTCCATGACGACCGCATACTCCGTCCCATCCTGGGCGCGGCAGATCATCACGTTCTCGGGCTTGAGATCGCGGTGTACGATCTTCAGTTCGTGCGCCACGAACAAGCCCGCGGCCATGTCTTTCACGAACTTCACGGTTTCGGGCAGAGGAAGATGGCCCAGACGGTTGTTGCGGTCGGCGAGGATCTCACCGTTCACGTGTGGCATGACCACGTAGACCAGACCGTCTTCGGTCTCGCCGAGCCGCATGATATGGCAGACGTTCGGGTGCGCGAGGCGCATGCCCAGCGCGGCCTCGCGTCGCAGGCGGGCCATTGCGTTCGCGTCCTGCGACAGCGCCTCGGACAGCACTTTGATGGCGAACTGCTGCTGCGTCCCGAGGTCCGTGCCAAGATACACGAACGACATGCCCCCTTCGCCGAGCTTCCTCTCGATCTTGTAGCGTTTGTCGAGTGTTTGGCCAACCAGGTTGGCGTGCGCTTGCGCCGGCTTTGGCTCGCCGCGACCCGCCGCCGCGGTCGGTCTCGGGCCGCTGACCATCATCGGGTTCGCGTGGTTCGGTGCGTTCGGAGGGGCCGGCGCGGCTGCACCTTGTGGTACCAGCTTCGATCCATCCTTCGTACAGAACTTCGAAGCGTCTTCGTAGGTTGTGCCACACGCGGGACAACGTTTCATCTAGGTGCGCACCTGGTTACGACCGCCGGATTTAGCACGATACAACGCCTCGTCTGCACGAGCAAAGAGATCTTCTGTGGACGCCACGCGGGGAGAGGGAAAGGTGGCAACGCCCACGCTGCACGTCAAATGGAATGTGCGCTGGTCGCCGATCTCGAACTCATGCTCGTAGACGCGTTCCCTCAGCCGCTCCGCGAACACCACGGCCCCTTCGGTCGACGTTTCCGGCAGGATGAGCACGAATTCCTCGCCACCGTAGCGCGCCACGACGTCGATGGTGCGTACGCCGCCTCCGAGCACGGTCCCCATCTGCCTGAGAACGTTGTCTCCCACGAGGTGCCCGTGCTGATCGTTGATGGACTTGAAATGGTCGATGTCCACCATGAGCAGGGAGAGTTGGCTTTTGAAGCGACGCGCGCGGTCGACTTCCACGCTGAGGCGTTCGAGGAGGGCTCGGCGGTTCATCAAGCGCGTGAGGGCGTCGGTCGTGGCGAGCTCCTCGAGTCGGCGGTTGTCCGCGCGGGTCGATTCGATCGCCTGGGCCCTCCGGATCGCGGCGACTGCGGCTCGAATGACGATTTCCGCGAAGTCCGCGTCCTCGGCCGTCAGAGTCCGCTCGCCGCGTTCCGTCCGCAAGAAGAAGACGCCGCCTCGTCTCCGGTCGAGCGTGAATGGGATAGTCAGTACCGACCGCACCGGCGCCGTGCGTCCTTCACGGCGCCACAACTCGCGCACGTCGGCGAACATCGGATCCTGTAACACGTCGCTCACCAGCACCGGACGTCCCGTGCGAAGGGCCGCCACGAACTCCGGATAGCGTTCGATCTGCACCTGGAGGTTGGTGATCGTAGGGTCGTTGTACGTTGCCACGACGGTGCCCATGACATCGCCAGCTTCGGCGAGAACCACGGAGCAATGGCGCAAGTCCAAGGCACGAGCGACGCGCCGCGCGAGCACGCGGTAGATCTCGGACGCGGTCAGCTCGGCGGTTACCTCGTTCAGGATTTCGACAAGCTGGCGGCTGGTCGCGATGTCCTCCAGCGCACGTTGCAGCTCGTCTTCACGGCGCAACAGCGCGGCCCGCATTTGCGTCACGTCGGCCCGCGCGCGGAGTTGCGCGCCGATGCGAGCCAGGAGCTCGGGGACGCGCAGCGGCTTCGGGAGCCAGTCGTCGGCGCCGCCGCGCAGAGCGATTGTGGCTTCCTCCGCGTGGGCGATGCCCGCGACGATCACCGGGACAGCGCGTCCGTGCTCCTCGGCTCGCACTTTCCGAAGCGTCTCTTCGATCGAGGGATGGCCATTCGCATCCAGCAGCACGAGGTCCGCATGGCGCTGCCGCAACAGCTCGACGAGCCCTTCGCTTGCGCCGACGACAGATACGTCGTAGCCGCGCTCTCGCAACAACCACGAGAGCACGCCAGACTCACGAGCGTCGTCGTCGGCAACGACGACGTGTGCCCGCGAAGTTATCCCATTGTCTTGGACAGTCCGTCCCATTCGATGTTACCGCCGCTGAGCACGACTACGGCTTGCCGCCCCTCCGGCAGATTTACGACTCGCTCGAGAACGGCCGCCGCGGTGATGGCGCCGCTGGGCTCCGCGACGAGCTTCGCGCGATCGAGCAGAACGCGCATCGCGCGACGCATGGCCGCGTCGTCCACGAGTACGACGTCGTCGACGTATTGCTCATGATGCGCGAAGGTGAGATGGCCGATCTCCACGGCGAGCAGCCCGTCGGCGATGCTCTCGGTGCGGTCGAGCTTCACGGGCTTTCCCGCAGCCCGCGCACGCGAAAGTTTCGGGGCGCCAGTCGGCTCGACCCCGATGACTCGGGTCTGTGGCCGGTGCAGCTTCACCGCCGCCGCAACCCCGGCGCTGAGTCCGCCCCCACCCACCGGTACGAGCACCGTCTCGACGTCGGGGAGATCCTGCACGATCTCGAGGCCGACCGTGCCCTGTCCCGCGATGATGTGCAAATCATCGTATGGAGGTACGAGCGTGGCGCCCTCGTTCTTCACGATCTCCAAGGCGCGCTCCATCCGGTCCGCGGTCGTCGTGCCCGCCAGCTCGATCCGCGCGCCGAGCCGCTCGGCGCCGCCGCGCTTGGCCTGAGTAACCGTCGTGGGCATGACAACGATTGCCGGGGCGCCAAGCAGTTTTGCGGCGAGCGCGACCGCTTGTGCGTGGTTGCCCGACGAGGGCGCGACGACACCCCGCGCGCGCACTGTGGGGTCGAGGCGGCTGAGGAAATTGTACGCGCCCCGGAGCTTGAAGGCGCCGCCGCGCTGCAGCATTTCGGGCTTCAGCCAGACGCCCTCGCCAAGGAAACCCGCTGGGAGCAGTGGCGTGCGTACAGCGACGCCGATCAGCGCCTTGGCGGCGGAATCGATATCGGAAGCCGAGACCAGCGTCGGTTCTGCGACTGAGGGCACGAGGAGAAACTAACTAGGTGCTGGGTGCTAGGTGCTGGGTGCTAGGTGTCAGGTGTTAGGGGGTTGCGACCATCTGTCACCTATCACCTATCACCTATCACCTATGTCACGCGAACACCCTGTTCCGTCCCTGCTGTTTTGCCTTGTAGAGTGCCCGGTCCGCTTCCTTGAGCAGCTCTTCGGGGGACAGCGGGTCCGTCCCCCGCGCCAGCGCCACGCCAACCGAAATGGTGATCGTCATGGGTGTGCCCGGCGGACCGAAAGTGAAATCGTCCACGCGGCGGCGAAGGCGCTCGGCGAACGTGAGCGCCCCCTGCCACCCGGTGTCGGGGAGGAGAATCACGAACTCGTCGCCGCCGAACCGCGCCACCGCGTCGGTGTCGCGCGCCGTGGACTTCATGATCCCGGCGAGTTGCTGGAGCACGACGTCGCCAACCGGGTGTCCTCGGGTATCGTTGATTTGCTTGAAGTGGTCGAGGTCGACCGCGGCGAGCGCCACGTGCGTGCCGCGCCGCTTCGCGAGCCTCCAATCCGATTTCAAGCGCGCTTCGAGCGCCCGGCGGTTCATGCAACCGGTGAGCGCGTCGGTTCCGATCTGCTCGGCGAGCCCGTTTCGCATCGCGTCGAAGCCGCGTGCGAGCAGCGTCAGATCGTCGGGATATTTCGCGTTGGTCAGATCCAGCGAGCCGGTGAGATCGCCTTCCTCGACGATTTTGCAGAACAACCGAAGCTGGTTCATGCGCGCGCGGAACCGCCCGAACACGTAGATGAGAACGCCTGCGACCAGCGTGAACAGGAACAGATTGACGGAGCTGCTCACGGGACGCGGACTGTCGATGAACGGAGGCAACACCTCACCGATGAGCAGAAACACGACCGCGGACAGCAGGGCGGCGTAAATGCCGAGGGCCCAGCCGAAGTAGAACGCGGCGAGTGGCACGGTGAGCAGGGCGACGATGAGGAATCGATTGCTCACGATTGGCATGCTCGTGAGGTAGAACACGGCGCCGATCGTCAGCAGGTCGGCGGTCACGAGCAGCGCCGGCAACAGTTGCCGCGACGTCAAGGCCGGAGCGCGTTCCACGGCCCACGCGGTGAGGGCAACTACCGCGACGTAGCCGCTCGCCACGGCCAACAGCGGAAGCATCACGATGTCTTGCCGTCTGGCGACCAGCACGGCGGCAGTGAGCAGCAGTACCAGAAGCGCGAGGTAACGGATCCATCGCTGCCAGAGAATGACCTCGCGCTGCAGTTCCGCGTGATCGCGCAGCAATGCTTCCCGAATCTCGAGCGAAGGCTCGCGAACACCCTCGGTACCCTCCGCAAGCGGCGAAAACACTGACGGCGGAGTTTGGTGCTGGCGGAGGGGAGAAGACATCACATCGCTCGGCGCGCCGGATGGACCAACAGGTCGCCTAAGGTATCATTCGCGCCATGAACGGTAAAGCACTCCGCTCCACGCTCCTGGGCGCGGCGTTCTTGATGGCGACGTCCGCGATCGGACCGGGGTTTCTGACGCAGACCGCCGTGTTCACGGAGCGGCTCGGGGCCAGCTTTGCGTTCGCGATCCTGGTGTCGATCGTCGTCGATTTCGTCGCGCAGCTCAACATCTGGAGAGTGCTTGCCGTGAGCGCGCGACGGGCTCAAGACGTCGCGAACGACGTGCTGCCCGGTCTCGGGTGGCTTCTGGCGATCCTCGTCGCGGCGGGCGGGCTCGCGTTCAACATCGGCAACATCGCCGGCACCGGGCTTGGCCTCAACGCACTCGCTTCGTTCGATCCGCGCGTCGGCGCCGCCCTCAGTGCGGCGATCGCGATCGCGCTTTTCGTGGTGCCGGAAGCGGGACGCGCGATGGATCGCTTCGTGCAGCTGCTCGGGATCGTGATGATCGCGCTCGCGCTGTACGTGGCAGCGGCATCGCATCCGCCCTATGACGTCGCGTTGCGCTCCACGGTGCTCCCCGCGCGCATCGACGTGCTGTCGATCGTCACGATCGTTGGAGGCACCGTCGGCGGTTACATCACGTTCGCCGGTGCGCACCGGTTGATCGACGCCGGGGTCGTCGGTCGCGAGCGCTTGCCGGCGGTCACGCGTTCCGCGACGCTCGCGATCGGGCTCGCGTCGGTCATGCGGATCGTGCTGTTTCTTGGCGCGCTGGGCGTCGTGAGCCGAGGCGTCGCGCTCGATCCGACGAATCCGCCCGCCGATGTCTTTCGTCGGGTCGGCGGTGAGGCGGGTTATCGGATCTTCGGGCTCGTCATGTGGGCGGCGGCGATCACCTCGGTGGTCGGATCGGCGTACACCTCGGTCTCATTTCTTCGGTCACTCGCTCCGGTGATCGAGCGGAATTGGAGGGCCGCGACGATCGCGTTCATCGTCGTCTCGACGATCGTCTTCCTGCTCGTCGGACGCCCAGTCAAGGTTCTCGTGGCCGTGGGCGCGTTGAACGCCCTCATTTTGCCCCTGTCACTCGGCGCAATGCTCGTCGCGGCGCAGCGAAAGCATGTCGTCGGCGACTATCGACACCCGATGTGGCTTTTGGTGACGGGTGTGCTCGTTGCCATCGGGATGGCCGCGATGGGAGCGTACACGCTCGTGAACGATCTCCCTCGCCTATGGAGATCCTAGGACCTAGCACCTAGCACCTAGCACCTAGCACCTAGCACCTAGCACCTAGCA
>JBBDXZ010000045.1:0-6596 GCA_040902075.1 Gemmatimonadaceae bacterium | reverse complement strand
ATAACCGGGGTCGGGGGTCCCGGGGGTGGCACCGCCGAGAAGCCGGTAGGCCTGGTCTGGATCTGCGCCGCCGTGGGTGATCGCGTGGAGCCGCGGAAGATTCAATCGTGGGGGGACCGTCAGGAGATCAGGTATCGGGCGGCGCAGGCGGCTATGGAACTGGCGAGAGGGCAGCTCTGAGAGGCTCCCATGACAGGCTTTCTCGATACCGACAAGTCACCCTTCCGAGCGGGATAGAGAGCGTGATAACGTAGACAACAACTGGCACCATCAGATCCGTCCACATTTTCAATGAGAGGATACATCATGCGTGGCGTTTGTAGCTCAGCGGCGGCTGCCCTCCTTTTCGTCTCAGGAGTGAGCGTCGCCCAGCAACCAATGGACGCTTCCAAAAGCGTCGCCGGCGGAGGCATCTCGGTCCCCGGTTGGACCGGCAAGGTCGACGCCAATGAGGCAGCGGCTGGCATGACCGTCGAGAGCGCGAAGTTCGCGAAAGAAGGTGACGCGGTGCACGTCACGACCGGACCCGCGATCGTGTACTGGAATCCCGCGAACAAGGCCACCGGCGCTTACACGGTGAGGGCCACGTTCACGGAACCGAAGTTCATGAACCTGATGGGTCACCCGCACCCGTACGGGGTCGTCGTCGGCGGGAATGACATGGGAACCGATCAGCAGAGCTACCTCTACTGCGCGGCGTACGGCAACGGGAACTTCATCGTACGCGGATTCGGTCCTGCACCCTTCCAGCTGAACGGACGGCGGGGCGAGGCGAACGCCGCGGTGAACAAGGCAGCGGGTCCGGGCCAGCCGGTCACTCAGGACATCGCGGTCTCAGTGACGGGCGATCGCGTGGAGTGCGCCATCAACGGAACGACAGTGGCCAGCTTTCCCAGGGACAGCGTCGTCATGGCCGGTCGCCTCAAGTCCACCGACGGCGTCTACGGCGTTCGTTTCGGTCACAACACGGAGGCGCTCTTCACCGGTTTGGGTGTGGGGCTGAAAGTGACGAAGGACTGAGCGCAGATGACAATGGGTCATCCCGAGCGTAGCGAGAGATCTGCCGTTTCGCGCTGTACCTGCAGGTTCCTCGCTGCGCTCGGAATGACATGGCTGGTTGCCCTCGTTGCGCCCCTCGAGCTGCGCGGGCAGTCGGCGGCGTCCACGCTCTGGGTGACGCTGGGCGATGCCGATCAACTCGTCGAGGTCGACCCGGTCACCTTCAAGGCACTCCGCCGCATCACGGTCGATCCGCGGCCGCACGGCTTGGCCGTGTCGCGTGACGGCTCCAGGGTGTATCTCGCGAGCGACAAGACTGGGAACTTCCAAGTCGTCGATGTACGACGTGGCGCCGTTGTCGCGCAGATTCCGATCGGCAACGATCCGAATCAAATGACGCTCACGAAGGACGGTCGCTTCGCCTACGTGCCGATGCGCGGCGAATCGAAGGTCGCGGTCGTCCAGCTCGACCCTCTACGCCTCGTGAAAAAGCTCCCGGCTCCCGCTGGACCGCACGACGCATACACGTCCGCGGACGGCTCGCGCATTTACGTGGGCGCCCAATTCGGCAACGCCATCGTCGTCATCGATCCGGCAACGCAGTCGGTACTGCACACGATCCCGACGGCCGACGGAGTGCGGCCGCTCGAGCCGTCGGGGGACGGCCGCACGATCTATGTCGCGCTCTCGAATCTGATCGGGTTCGTGGTCGTCGACGCGCCGGCGAGAAAGGTCGTAAGGCGCGTTCAGCTCGGGACGTTCCCTGAGGGCGTGCCCCAGCCGTACCGCGACACGTACACGCATGCGCTCCAGCTCTCGCCCGACGGCCGTGAGCTCTGGGTGACCGACGACGTCAACGACCTGCTGCGCGTCGTGCGATTGTCGGACATGAAGGAAGTGGCGCAGATCCGCACCGGTCATTTTCCGCACTGGTTCGCGTTGCGCCCGGACGGCAAAGTGCTGTTCGTGAGTCTCTGGTTCTCGGACGCAGTCGCCGCGGTGGATATCGCGAGTCGCAGAGTGCTCACGAATATCCAGTTCGAGCTCGGCTCCGGCCCCAAACGCATCGCGATGGCGCCCAGAGTCAGTCCGTGATGCCACGACAGCAATAGGAGGCATGGATGTCACGCGTGTTCGCGATGGAATCGGTGTAGTTCGACTGCGCTAATCTGGCCGCAACGCGGGTCGCGCTTGGTTCAGAACCCCGGCTCCTTCTGCGACCTCAGCCGTAAGATGAGGTTTCCCATCGCCTTTCGTGGTTGTCCGTCTGCCCCAGCACTCTGTGCTCGTGCCCCGTACTGGATAGGACGCTCCCCCACACTATACATTAGAGCGGTTTAGTCCTCACCATGCGGGGCACGTATATTATGGAGGCGGTTATCGCTCGGCTGCTCAACGACTTCGAGAGCGGGTGGGCTCGTCGATGATGAAACGGGCGCGCGCAGCGAGTTTGGTGCTCGTGGTGGCCGTGGCGATTACCGCCGCCGCCGTCACCGCGGATGGCATCGCGGCCCCTCCGGTTCCAATGGTGGCCGCGGCGATAACCACCAGCCCCCGCCCCGCATCCGAGACTCTGCGTACGAAACCCGTCCGCTATGCGACGCCGCACGCACGAAGCGGCGCGCGAGTGGGGGTGGGAATCGAGTCCAAGGCGCTATCCGCGATTGTTCAGCGGTACTGCCAGAACTGCCACAATCAGAAGCAGCTCAAAGGCAACCTGTCGCTCGAGGGCTTCAACGTCGACTCGGCCAAGGCGCATCTCGCGACCTCCGAGAAAATGATCCGCAAGCTCCGCGCGCAGATCATGCCTCCACCAGGTGCCAGGCGGCCAGGCGGTGATACGCTGCTGGCACTCGTAGAGACCTTGGAGTCGACGATCGACCGGGGCGCCCGCCCCAATCCCGGCGCCCGCACGTTCCAGCGCCTCAATCGCGCGGAATACGAGAGGGCCGTGCGCGACCTGCTTGGCGTCGAGGTCCAGGCGGGCGAGTGGCTGCCACTGGATACGAAAAGCGCGAACTTCGACAATATCGCTGACGCCCAGGCGCTGTCTCCGACGCTGCTCGAGGCGTACTTGAACGCGGCGGGTGCGGTCAGCCGCATGGCGATTGGCGATCCGAGTGCGGTGTCGCTCTCCACGACGTACGCCGCGTCTCCCTTCGCGTCCCAGCATCCGTGGAATCGCGTTGAGGGTGCCCCCTACGGCACACGCGGCGGGATCGTCGCCGCCCACGCCTTCCCCGCCGACGGGATGTACTCGTTCCGGATGGACGTCAGGGGCGGCCTCGGCACGAAGCTGGAAGACGTGGATCTCTCCATCGACGGCGTTCGTGTCGCCCTGCTCCACTACGAGCGCGGCATCGACCGCGCGCTCGCCTCGGCGGACGCCCCACAGGGCGCGGATTATGTCCGGTCCGAGCCCATCTTCGTGAAGGCAGGGCAACAGCGCGTCTCTGGCGCCTTCGTCCGGCGGAACGAGGGGCCGTACGAGGACCTGATCAAGCCGCACGACTGGTCGCTCGCGAGCAATGGCACCGCAAGCGCCGGCACCACGGCTCCGCCGCACTTGATGGAGCTGACGGTCCTCGGTCCGCATACGACCACGGGTGTGTCCGAATCGCCCAGCCGCCGGATCGTGTTCTCGTGCCGGCCGAAGACACCAGCGGCGGCGCCGGCGTGTGCCGACCAAATCATCACGCGGCTCGGAACGCGCGCGTATCGGCGGCCATTGACGAAGCGCGATCGCGACGGATTGATGACGTTCTACAAGTCGGGCGCCGCGGTGGGTGGTTTCGAGGAGGGAGTCCGCACGGCCCTTCAGGCAATGCTTGCCAGCCCACACTTCGTGTTCCGGTTCGAAGAGGTGCCGCCCAACGCCGTGGCCGGCCAGGACTATCCCATCAGCGACGTCGATCTCGCTTCGCGCCTCTCGTTTTTCCTCTGGGGCAGCATTCCGGATCATCAGCTGCTCACGCTCGCCACGCAGCGAAAGCTGTCCGACCCGAAGACGCTGGACGCTCAGGTGCGGCGCATGCTCGCGGACCCGCGCGCCGAGGCGTTGGCCACGCGTTTCGCCGCGCAATGGCTGCGGCTCCAGGATCTCGCGCTGGTGCGTCCCGATGCCTTCTGGTTCCCCGACTACGACCAGCAGCTCGCCGATGCGATGCACCGCGAGACCGAGCTATTCTTCATCGACATCGTCCGAGCCAATCGCAGCGTGCTCGATCTCTTCACGGCGAACTACACTTTCGTCAACGAGCCTCTCGCGCGTCATTACGGAATTCCAAACGTGTCGGGCCCGGAGTTCCGGCGCGTGAATTACCCGGACAGCACGCGGCGCGGCCTGTTGGGGCACGGCAGCATTCTCGTGCAGACGTCGCTGGCAAACCGCACGTCGCCAGTGCTGCGCGGCAAGTGGGTGATGGAAGTGCTGATCGGGATGCCTCCTCCGCCTCCGCCGCCAAACATCCCCGACCTCGAAGAGACCGTGGACTCGAAGGATGGCCGTCGTCTCACGACGCGTGAGCGGATGGAGCTGCATCGCAAGGACCCGACGTGCAAGACGTGCCACCAATACATGGATCCCATCGGATTGGCGCTCGACAACTTCGACGTGACGGGGAAGTGGCGCTTCCGCGAGAACGGCGTGCCGTTGGACACGCGAGGCACGATGTATGACGGGGCTCCCGTCGCGAGCCCGGCCGACCTGACCAAATCGCTCCTCTCGCGGCCCATCCCGCTCATGCGCGCTTTCACGGAGAATTTGATGGCGTACGCGATCGGCCGGCGTGTCGAGGACTACGACCAGCCGACCATCCGCACGATCGTTCGCGACGCAGGAGCGAACGGATACAGAATCTCGTCGTTCATCGCGGGCGTCGTGAAGAGTCCCGCGTTCCGCAGCAAACGGGCGGAGCCCGTCGTCACCGAAACGCAGCAGTGACACACTAAGAGGACAAACCCCATGAACATCCTCACCCGCAGCCCAATGCCACGCCGGACGTTCCTCCGCGGACTCGGCGCGACGGTGGCGCTCCCGTACCTGGATGCCATGGAGCCCGCGCTCCGCACGCTTCGCGGAACGGCGGGTGGTGCCGCGGCGGCCGACAAAACGCGGCTGGTGTGCATCGAGTCGGTGCACGGGGCGGCCGGCAGCAATGCCTGGGGCGCCACGAAGAATCTGTGGGCGCCTGCGGCGGTGGGACGCGACTTCGACCTGATCCCGGAAGGCGCGCTGCCGTCCCTCGAGCCATGGCGGAAGTATCTCACCATCGTCAGCAACACCGACGTGCGAATGGCCGAGGCGTTCGACGCCCCCGAGATCGGCGGAGACCATTTCCGGTCGAGCGCGGTGTTCCTCACGCAATCGCACCCGAAGCAGACGCAGGGCTCCGATCTCTACGTCGGCACTTCGTTCGACCAACTGGCCGCGCGCAAGCTCGCAGACGACACGGCCATTCCGTCGATGCAGCTCTGCATCGAGAATCTCGACCAGGCGGGCGGATGCTACTACAACTACGCCTGCGCGTACACGGATACGATCAGCTGGGCCAGCCCCACCGAGCCACTCCCCATGATCCGCAACCCGCGCACGGCCTTCGAGCTGCTGTTCGGCGCGGGGAACGACAACGCGGACCGCATGTCGCGCCGGCGCGCGAACCAGAGCATCCTCGATTGGATCGTGGGTGAGACGAAGGGAATCAAGCGGGAGCTGGGCGCGGCGGACCGCCAGCGGCTCGACAAATATCTCGAGGACATCCGCGAGCTCGAGCGCAGAATCCAAGCAGTCGAAGCGCGCAACTCGAGCGGCGAGGCGCGCGAGCTTCCCGAAGCGCCCGTCGGTGTGCCTGATTCATTCGCCGAGCACATGAAGCTCATGTTCGACTTCCAGGTGCTGGCTTTCCAGTCGGACATGACGCGTGTGATCTCGTTCAAGACCGGGCGCGACGCGTCGAGTCGGGCGTACCCGGACAGTGGAACCAACAAGGGATTCCATCCGGCCTCGCACCATGGCGGCCGCGAGTCGGCGATCCTCGAGTTCAACCAGATCAACCGCTACCACGTGAGCATGTTGCCGTACTTTCTCGACAAGTTGCACCGCAGCATGGAAGGCGACACCAATCTGCTTGAGAAGACGGTGATCATGTACGGCTCACCGATGGCGGATGGGAACATTCACAATCACCGCCGCTGCCCGTTGCTGTTGCTCGGACACGGCAACGGCCGGCTCGCGGGCAACTTGCACCTCAAGGCGCCCGACGGCACACCGATGGCGAATGTCATGCTGACGCTGATGCACAAGCTCGGCATGGATGACGTGCGCGGTTTTGGAGACAGCACGGGCGAGTTTGCGTTGTCAGTTTGAATCAAGGCTTTGCGATCGGGAATGCGAATCTCGGGGGATGTGTGAGAAAGAAATTCCTTGGTGTTATCGGACTTGTGCTCGCGACAGCCGCCGCCACGGTAGCTCCTTCACCGGTCGCGGATGCGGCGATGAAGGGCGACATCGCGGCGGTGCGCGCGCTGATCGCGCGCGGCGCGAACGTGAACGCCCCTCACGGCGACGGCATGACCGCGCTGCATTGGGCCGCGGAGCG
>JBBDXZ010000044.1:0-6670 GCA_040902075.1 Gemmatimonadaceae bacterium | reverse complement strand
AGCGGAGAAGCGGCGGGCGCAGTGGCTTTCGACGAGACTTCCGCAGGCGCGGCTGCGCGACACGGTCGTGATTCTGAGCTACCGGCCTCTTGGCGACGGACGCGGAATCGGCACGGTGATTCTTCGCATCGGCAAGACCGAGCTTCCCGCGATCATCGATCCACGCGTGTCCGGAGTCATCGTGCCCGCCGCGGCGCGCCGCGTCGTGCGTGCCTTCGGGAGAGAAGGCAAGCTCACGCTAGGCGTGATCGATACGCTGCGCATCGGAGGCGTCGCGTTCTGGAACGTGCCGGCGGCGGTGGGCGACCCTGATGAGCACGTGCGCGTCGGGTTCGACGTAATCGCCCCGTATTTTCCGGGATTCGACCCGGCCAAGAACTTGATGACGTTGCTTCGCGTAGATCGACGAGCTCCGCCTCCTCAAGGCTCACGCGTTCCGGCGCTCTATGACAGCAACGGACTTCGCCTCCTGATTGGCGGCCGCTGGCAGACCACCACTGCGTCGGGACCTTCGATGCTCCTCGCCACGCGCCGGTGGATATGGGACTGGAAGCTGGGCGACGTGGTGTTGCTGAATCCGTAGAAAAAAGGGGGAGCAGGGAATAGGGAGCAGCGAGCAGAAGGCCCATCACCTTCTGCTCCCTTTTCCCTGCTCCCTGCTCCCTTATCGATGGTACTGCAGCTCCACCATGAGGCAGCGATCCTGAACCACGTCGATGCCTTCACGGGCAAGCCGCTCGGCCGCTTCGTCATTGCGGATGCCAGCCTGAAACCAGACCGATTTCGGACGCTTCGCGATGATGTCGTCCACGTGTGCTGGAATGTCTCTCGGGCGCCGGAAGACGTTGACCATGTCGACCTCGCCGGGAATGTCGGCAACACGCCGGTACACGGGCTCCCCTAGAATCTCGGTCGCGTCCGGGTAGTAGACGGGAACGGGGACGATCTGCAGACCGACCCGCTGACTGTAGGCCGGGACATAATGCGCCGGCTGTGACGGTTCGACCTTGATGCCGAGCACAGCGACGCGCTTGGTGTCGCGAAGGACACGACGAATATCGTCGTCGCTCTCGATGAGATGAGACCGCCAGTCCGTCATTACCTTTGTACGCCTGCGTGAGCTGACTCTGGAGAAACTAATCGGATGAAGATGCTGGTCCTTGGCGCCGGACTGCAGGGCTCGGCGTGTGCTTACGATCTCTTGCAGGATCCGGACGTGACGGAAGTGCGGCTCGCGGATATCCGTATAGGCGAGCTCGAGCCTTTTCTCGCGCCGTATTCGGGCAAGCGGCTTATTCCGACGCCGCTCGACGTCCGAGATGAGGAGGCTGTCCAGGCGCTCATGCGTGAGAGTGACGCGGCCATGAGCGCGCTTCCGTACTATTTCAATTACGACATGGCGGTGTGCGCGGTCGACGCGGGCGTCCACTTCTGCGATCTCGGAGGCAATACCGAAATCGTCTTCAAGCAGAAGACGCTGGACGACCGCGCGAAAGCGGAAGGGGTCGCGGTCATACCGGACTGCGGGCTCGCGCCCGGCATGGTCAACATCCTCGCCGAGCACGGCATCCGCGGGCTCGACCGGGTGGACGCGGTGCGCATCTACGTGGGCGGTTTGCCTCAGAACCCGGAGCCGCCGCTGAATTATCAGATCGTGTACTCGCTCGAGGGGGTGCTGGACTATTACACGACGCTTTCGTGGGTCCTGCGCGGCGGCAAGCGCACGCGCGTGAAAGCGTTGTCCGAGCGCGAACCTGTAGAGTTTCCTGAGCCGATCGGAACGCTCGAGGCATTTCACACCGCCGGTGGCCTCTCGACGATGGCATTCCGGTACGAGGGCCGTATTCCAACGATGGAGTACAAGACGCTGCGATATCCCGGGCACGCGGCGCTCATGGAGTCCATTCGCGATCTCGGGATGCTGGATCTCGACCCGGTGGACGTGAAGGGACATCACATCGTCCCGCGCGATGTCTTCATCGCCACGGTGGGGCCCCGGCTCAAGAAGCCGCACGGGCGCGATCTGGTCGCGCTTCGCGTGGTCGCGCAGGGCACGAAAGGCGGTCAGCCCAAGACGATCGGGTGGGAGCTGCTCGACTACTTCGACGCTGAGCGCGGCATCAGCGCCATGGAACGCGCGACCGGATATTCCCTGGCGATCACCGGCATGATGCAGGTGCGCCAGCAAGTCACGGGCGCGGGCGTGCTGACACCTGACGAAGCGATTCCAGCGGCGCTCTACATCGCGGAACTGGCCAAGCGCGGGGTCAAGATCCGTCAGTTGCGGTAGAAATTCGCGAGCGTGGGCCCCATGGCATCCATCGTCGCCCGGGCTTCGAGCCGGTCCCGCCCATTGTAGATGAACGTGAACGCGAGCACCTCGCCATTGAGCGCGGTGACATAGCCGGCGAGCGACGCGACGGAGTTGGTGGTTCCGGTCTTCGCGTGGAGGTTGCCGTGTGCTGGCGTTGAGCGCATGCGGCGACGCATGAGCTCCGATTCGCCGGCCACGGGCATCGACGCGTGAAATACCGAGCCCCAGGGCGCGCGATGCGCGTATGCGAGGAGCTGCACCATGCTTCGCGCGGTCAGCGAATCCGCCTCGGAGAGCCCGCTGCCGTCGGCAACGCGAATGTCAGCGCCCCGTCCACCCGCTTTGGTCGATATGAAGTCGCGCAGAGCTTCGAGCGCCGCCTGTGAGGACCCCGCCCGACCTTCACCGCGCGCCGCGTTGCGGTACAGCAGTTCGGCGAAGTGATTGATGCTCTCGCGATTCATGTACGACACGATGTGCGCCATGGGAAGCGATCGCACGACGGCGACTTGTTCGGCGCCCCGGGGTGACGCGCCGCTCTTCACGACGCCGTCCACCTGAACGCCCACCTTGCGAAGCGATGCGAGCAGTGCCCCAGCGGCGAAGGCGGGCGGCTCCTGCACGACGAGTGAATAGCGCCGCGGCGCGGAGCGAGAACCGATGGTTCCGCTCACGGCAATGCCCCCGTCCGCGATTCGCCTCGCCGAGATCCGGCCGCCACTTCCACCAACGAGGCGTACGGTGTTCGTGACCGTCAGCGCCGACGTCGCCGGATCCAGCTCGACGACCGCTTTTCCATTCTCGGGGCGCGCCACGATCCACACCAGGTTCTCATTGAGTGAGAGCGCGGAGACCGGTGCCGCATAGGCCGACATCAGGTAGCTGCTCTTCCATCCAACGGGAATGCGCTCGGTGTCGAACGCGCTCTCGTCCGCGATGACGTCGCCTCGAACGTGGCGAATCCCGACGCTCGAAATCTGCCGCGCGAGTGCGTCCAACGGAGACTCGCCTTGCCAGAAGCGCAAGGACAGCGTCGGGTCGCCGCCGCCCCGCAGATACAGGCTACCCGCCAACACGCCGCCGGTGATGGGTCGGTCGCGCAAGACCGCCGTCTCGAACGTGTGGTCTGGTCCGAATCGTTCCAACGCCAGCCCGGTCGTCATCATTTTCAAGATGGACGCGGGCTTGAGTAGCGCGTCGGGATTGATCGAGAACAGGGTGTCGCCACGAGTGACGGAGACGACGAGCACGCCCCATGTCCCGCCGCGCGTCCGCGAGCTCAAGATCGAGCCAAGATCGGTCGCCAGGGCGGAAGCCGTTCGCGGCGAGGTCCATGCGGGCCCGACAGGAGCGGATCTCCGCGCAGTCCGAACGGGAGTGCGGCGCGCCGTGCGTCGGCGCGACGACTGCCGCCGCTGCTGCGCCGTCGGAGGGATGGTCGCTCCCTCGGTGATGACTCGAACGGCCGGCGAGACGGCGCGATCGTTCTTCACCTGCGCGCTCACGCTTGGGCCCGCTAGAGGTCCGAGCACGACGAACGACAGGAGGAATCCGAGCTTTACGCGTCGTGAATCACGACGCATCAGATAGGCGTCAGCAAGTGTCATACGGCACTGCTGCGGAGGGCAACTCGCGTTCCAGATAGCGATGCCTTCAGACCTTGAAAATGATGTTCCGGCGGTACAGCACGTGAAGCACGCCGAACCAAAACGCGACGAAAGCGAGCGCGAAACTCAACGACGCGTTCATCGGTGACAGCCACGAGGCGAATGCGGTCTGGTATATCGCCGACTGGAGCGAGACGCGCTGTCCATTCAGCTCCACGGTGATGATGGAGTAGATGAGGCGCGCCATCACGGCTGAGCCGACGAACGCCACCATCGGGTTCACCCCGTAAATCACGAACGGCTTTGTCCATCCTCGCCGGTTCTGAATGTCGACGAGCCACATGATCGTTGCGAGCGACACACACGCCACTCCGCCCGTGAAGACGACATACGAGCCGGTCCAAAGACTCTTGTTGATGGGAAAAACCCAGTGCCACATGAGTCCCACCATCATCGCCATCGCGCCCGCGGCGAAGAGGGCGCACACCCGTTCGACCAGCGGCCTGGGTTGTCCGAGCCAGTGTCCCGCGAGATTGCCGATGAGCGCCGTACCAACGGCACCAGTGGTGGAGAGAATTCCCTCGGGATCCCAGGTCAGACTGTTGATCCAGAGGTGGTTTCCCATCCCGAAGCGCGTCCAATCCAGGAGCACGCGATCCAGGTAGCCGGCCATTGTCGTCTCGCCGCGTCCGAGCAGCAGCGCGCCGGCCGTTCCATTCGTTCCCGGAACAGGCAGCACAGTCATCACGATCCAGTATCCGAGCAGAAGTCCCGCGGTGACGACGACTTGGGTGCGCACGCCGGCGCGTGTCGCGATCAGCGCCGAGACGATGTAGGCGAGCCCGATACGCTGCAGCACGCCCATTATGCGCCAGTGCTGGAGCCGATCCACGATGCGGTCCATGAACCCGGGGTCCGGGTTGTTGGGCACGGACCCCCACGTAAAGAAGGGGAATCCATTGATCAGCAGCCCGAACAAGAAGATCAACGCACCTCGGCGAAGGATCTGGCGCCGAATCGCCCGTTCATCGTCTCCGCGTTCCCGTCTCGCAGTTACAGAGAGCTGGGTGGTAATGCCGACGATGAACAGAAAGAACGGGAAGATCAGGTCAGTGGGAGTCCAGCCGTGCCACTCGGCGTGTTCCAGCGGCGCGTAGATGGCGCTCCAGGTGCCGGGATCATTCACCAGCAGCATGCCCGCGACCGTCGCGCCGCGAAATACGTCGAGCGAGACCAGGCGCTCGCGAGTCCTGCGATCCGGCAACGACGCGGGAGCGTCTGCCGACGTCATTCCGAGCCCTTCGCTGTGCTCGAGGACAGGTCTCGGGATGACGTCACGGGAGAAGCTTAGCCTGCGTTGATCGCGAGGTGTCCGAACAGGAATAGCAACACGATCAACGTCAGGATCGCGATGCTCAGCGGTCCCACGAACAACGCCCTGAACAACTTGTGGTCGTACTTCAGGTGCATGTAGAACATCACGACGATCGCGAACTTCACCGCGGACATGATGAGCAGCGCCGGCACGAAGAGCCGGGATTCGACGAACGCCGGAATGTAGTAGACCCAAACCTCGATCACCGTGATGACGGTGAGAATCAGCGCCACCCATTTGTACTGCTTCCACGTCGGGTGCTCGTGGACTTCACCCATCGTGGTGTGGTCCGCCTGCGACGGTTCGGGGTGCGAGTGCGGATCGTGAGCCATTGACTAACCGGGAACGGGGAAACGGGAAACGGGAAACGGGAATAGGGTCGGTGTGTCTCTATCTGATGAGGTAGACGAGCGTGAAGATCGCGATCCAAACCACGTCGACGAAGTGCCAGTACAACGCGGAGATGTCCACGATCAGCGTATCCTTGGGACGCAGCCCTCGACGGATGTCGATGGCGAGGAGCGTGAGAAGCCACAGGACGCCCACCGTGACGTGCGCGCCGTGGAAGCCGGTCAGCGTGAAGAAGGTCGAGCCGAAGAGGTTCGTCCTGATCGTGAGCCCTTCGTGAACGAACGACGTGAACTCGTACGCCTGGAACCCCAAGAACGTCGCGCCGAGAATGGCGGTCGCGAGAAGCCAGAGCTTCGAGGAGCCGAGACCCCACCAACCGCCCTGACCCCACCCAGGCTTGCCCTTGTTCTCGACGGCCGCAAGCGCCAACACCATGGTGAGTGAAGACATCAGCAGCACGAAGGTGGATGCCGATGTGACCGGAATGTCGAGGATCGGCTTGAGGGCCGTCGCGCACTGCGGGGGATTGCAGGCCTCGTGCGGAAACGGCCCGGTGACGCTGCGGCCCTTGTAGATGAGATACGTCGAGATGAGCGACGTGAAGAGCATGCACTCCGAGCCGATGAAGGCCCAGATCGCGACCTTGCGGTGGTCGAGGCCCGTCGTCGTCGGCGGATGGCCGTGTCCCACGACGGCGGTGGTGGCCATTAGTGCGCGTCCTCCAACGGAGTGAGCAGCCAGCTGTACAGCGTGAGAGTCATGAGCGCAGCGAACGTGATGATTCCGGCGATCGCCAGCGTTGGCTTCGGCTCCTTGAGATGCATCAGGAGCATGCTCGAGAACATGAGCACCATCCAGAGCGCGACAAACAGCGGCTTGATCGACGGATTCGGCATCGGAATGCCGAGTTGCTTCGCCGTCCTGGGCTTGTCGTCACGCGTGTGGTCCGATGTCGTGAGCTCGGGCGACTTGCGATCCCAGAGCGGATAACGCGACGTCACCGTGGGGATGACGGCGAAGTTG
>JBBDXZ010000043.1:0-6699 GCA_040902075.1 Gemmatimonadaceae bacterium | reverse complement strand
TACGCATCGAGGACGCGAACGGGAAGCTGGTTCGGAACCCTCGCCAACCCCGTAAAGTGTTACCGATGTCTTTAGACTAAAGTGTTACCGATGTCCTTGCTCGTTCAGATCGTCAATGCCAGCTTCCATGCTCGCCTCCATGCGCGCGTGTCGTCGCACGAACCGCACGAGCGTAAAGCCACTGAGGATGGTACTGATTCCAATGAGGGTGGTGTTGCCCGGAATTGGAAAGCGAATGATCCCGAAGAGACCGAGGGCGCCGATGCCAATGCCACCAGCGCCAAAAAACAGCACGATGCTACGGGCGACTTTGTCTATCATGCGGTTAGGAGTGGATTCTATGTGATCGGCCTAACGCGATTGCAGCTGAGCTGCGGCGCCGCAGCCATGCGAAATGATGCGTGAGGAACCGCGAACTCGCCAGCCACTATACCGAACGGCTTGGGGACGCCGGAAGGTCCAACTGCCCGTTAGGCAGTGGCAACGAAATCCTCCGGTAACACCTTGATGTCGCGACAGATCGTTCGGAGGAGGCTAGGTGCAATGTCCCGCGACCCGTGAACTGGAACAGCCGTCCTCGAGGAGCATGGCGACGACCTCCTGGAGGTTGCCCGTAGCTCTTCTTTGGTCTCGCCTTGGCTATGCGCGCCAGGAAAACCGGGCACATAGCCGACGAAAAGGCCAGTATCGGCGTCGCGTTCTACAACGGCAGTGAACGTGTGCATGATCCAATTGTAGCAAGGAGCCGCGTCACCTGCTAACGCCCGGATTTCAGCTGCCGCCGCGCTGTTGCGGCGGCCAGCTGCAAATCCTTGTTAGACCGCTACTTGGGAGGTGATGGCGGGCTGTACAGCTGTCCATTGATTATGACGGTGCTCCCGAGTTCATGGGTCTGGAAGTTCCGCCAGCCCAGTGGGGTGCGCGACCACGCCTCCAGATGCTTTTGGGTGGTCACGACGGTGTCGAGGGTGACGCCGTCGCGCCGGTACATCATCCGCTCCCATCGCTGGGAGGTAAAGACCGTCGCAGAGTCATCACGGACCACGAGGCTGTCGATCTTGACATCGATTGCGAGGGTACGATCGATGATGCTCCAGTCGCGAAGTACATTTGCACGCTGCTGGTTGCGCGGAACGAGTCCGCCAGCCTCGTCGTAGACCACCGCCTGCTCGGGGATCTGTGCCATATAGGCGTCGATGTCCTTAGTTCGAGTAGCCTCGACCCCCCGCGCAATCTCTGCGGTGATAGCGGCCTCGACTTCGGCTGGGTCAGCGGCAGAGGTCCGGCACGCGGCAACGAACAGCAACCAATGGTCGGGACCAGGTGCTTCATCGGTTGTGCCTCGATTGGAGGAGTCTGGACGGTCTGGATATGTTTGATCGTCGAACCCCTCAAAGCGTTGCGTCGCCCCTGTGACAATGATGAACTGTGCCGGTCTCGGAGTCGTTAGGTTGTACAGGATTCAACGGAGAAACGCTCGCCCTCTACGGGCATGACGCGCCGCAGTGCGTGCGGACGAGCGCTTCAAGAATCTGGTCCAGGTCTGAAGCCCACACCCCACGCGTGTTGCCCTGCGCGTCGCGAAGGTCCGGACGCGTCTTGTGCGCAACGACGAGATCGAGCCTCGGCATCACGATGATGTATTGCCCGAACGCTCCGTGACCCCCGTACGCCCCTTCGAACGCACCCGTCGCGTGCGGCCCGTCCCACACCCACCAGAGATAGCCGTACCCGTATGGGCCGCTTCTCCGCTCCGGCGGATTCATCTCGGTGAAGGGCGTGAACGCGCGCGTGCTCTCCACAACCCAATCGGCCGGCACGACCTGGCGTCCGTTCCAGTTGCCCTGTCGCAGCATCAGGTAGCCCAGCCGCGCCATGTCGCGCGTCGAGAAGTTCATGTGGTACGCGAGATATCGGGACCGCGTCGAGTCGCCGGTCTTGCGGTGTCGCGCGCGATTGAAGTCCTGCATCCCGATCGGACGCGCAAGGTCGCTCTCGAGCGCGTCGTAGATGTCGCGCTTCGTCATGATCTCGAACGCGCCGCCCAGAGCGTTGAAGTCCCAGTTGCTGTACAGCATGTACGTCCCATGCTGCTGGGAGCCGCGCGGTGGCGCGCTGGCGAGATCGTCACCCGCGTTGGACGCCTGATGGAACACGCCGGAGCGCGCGGTGATCAGGTCCTTCACCGTCGCTTGTTTTTCCTGGTCCGTGAGCCCGCCGACATCGTCCATGCCTAGGTCGGCGAGCGACTTGTTCAGGTCCACCGTACCGTTGCGCACGTAGTTGCCGAAGAGCATCGAGAGGACGCTCTTCCGCACCGACGCGAGGTAGGTGACCGTGTCGACGTTTCCGTACGTCATGAGCTTCCGTCCACCGACGATCGCGACGAACCCCGTGGTCTCCTTCGTCGAGAGCACCGCCCGCACGCTGTCGAGCCCCGATCGCGTCCAGCCGGCGGCGCGCGGGTCGCGAATCGAGTCCCAGGTCGCGCCGGGCCAGACGGCGTTGGCCACGAGCGTGCCGGGCGCCTGATAGACGGGCGAACTCTGGCGGGCGCAAGAAACCGTTGCCAGCGCAATGCTGACGATCGCAATGCGACGACCACGATGGACTGTTCTCATGAGCGTCTCCGGTAGAGCATCGGCGTCCTTCGTAGGCGCGATAGAATTCAACGAGCATGATCATGGCATGTCACCTTGACGCGTCATTCAAGCGTGGTGCCGGTCTAACTTGTTAATGTGCGGCGAGGGCCATTCTAAGGCCCATAAGTATTCCTGCAAGGCACGCCATCTATCCGAAACGGAGCGTCCGCCGGACTCATTCACCCGGCGCGGCGAGCTGATTTAGCCATGCCAGCACGTGCGCATCGCCGAATTCAGCGGGGTGACGCGCTTGGCCGCACGCTTTCGCACGCTTAGCTTGGAGATCATGGTGAGCCGCCGCTCGCGATCCGTCTTCGCCGCTCTGGCGTTCGCCCTGCTGCCCATCGTCTCGATGGTCGCGGGCGGATCGGAATCGCGCGCCCAGGCCGCCTTGGCGTGGATGCAGTGGCAGGCCAAGGCGCCGTCGCCCGCTCAGGGCGTTGGCGCCACGCTTGCGGAGCTGGCGAAGCATCACGCCGACGTGATGCCGTTCGCGCCGGTGGAGGTCTTCGATCTCGCCCTGAGCACGCCGCTGGCTGTCGGCACCGCGAGCGTCGCGAGCATCGCGAGCGCTACCGCGCCGGCGACGCTCCACCCGGCCCGCGCACCGCCCGCGCTGTCCTGATTCCCGCGCGCTGAGGCGCGCGGCCCAACTCCACCGCACACGAACCGATCGCACCGCCCCCCCCGACGACCGTCGGCGTGGCGCGCGATCGCCGTGGAGTCCCCCACATCATCAGGGCAGACCCATGACCACCATTCGCTGGCGGACGTTCTGGATTGTTCTGCTGGCCGCGGCCAGCATCCTCGCACTTTTCCGAAAGCCCATCAAGCTCGGGCTGGATCTCAGGGGCGGCGTGCATATGGCGCTCGAGATCGACCGCACGAAGCAGCCCAACATCGACTGCGCCGACGCCATCCGCCGCGCCGAGCGCGTCGTGCGCACACGGATCGACGAGTTCGGGACGACGGCGCCCGTCGTGCAGGTCGCCGGCGACTGCCGGCTCATCGTCGAGCTGCCGGGCTTCACCGACCCGGCACGCGCGAAAGCGATCGTCCAGCGCACCGCGTTCCTCGAGTTCCGCCTCTCCGATTCGCGCGACGGATTCCGGCGCGCGATCCCCGCCATGGACGCCGCGCTTCGCAAAGCCGGCGCATCGCCGTCGCGCGACGTGGTCGCCGGGCTCCTTGGCGCGAACAGCACGACCGGCACGGGCACCCCGCTGTCGTCCCTGCTGGCAGCAGGACAGATCCCGGGCGAAGTGCTCGTCGCCGAGTCGAACGTGCCCGTGGTCGACAGCCTGCTCGCGCGGCCCGAGGTCGCGCGACTCGTTCCGCCCGGGCTCGAGCTCACGTGGTCGTCGCAGAGCATTCGCGCCGGCGGCGAACCGAACCGCGCGCTCTACGCGCTGACGACCCGCCCGATCTTTACCGGCGAAGAGCTCGTGGAGGCGACCGCCGCCACCGATCCGATGACGAACGCGCCGGGTGTCCAGTTCGAGCTCACGCGCACAGCTGGGCGCCGCTTCGGCGAGGTGACGTCGCGCAACATCGGCAACCATCTCGCGATCCTCCTCGACGGACGCGTGCAGGACCGGCCGGCGGTGATCACCAGCCGCATTGACACGCGCGGGCGCATCGACATGCCGGGCAGGTCGCTCGAGGAAGCGAGCGACCTCGCGCTCGTGCTGCGCGCCGGCGCGCTCCCCGCGCCGCTGCACGTCGTGGCGGAGGGCACGCTCGGCCCGTCGCTCGGGCAGGACTCGATCCGCGACGGCGTACGCGCATCGCTGCTCGCGGTGGGATTCGTGCTCGTCGTCATGGGGATCTACTACGGGCTCTCGGGGCTCCTCGCGGTCGCGGGACTCCTTCTCTACATCCTCTACTCGCTCGGCGGGCTTGCGGCGTTCGGGTTCACGCTGACGCTGCCCGGGCTCGCGGGCTTTGCGCTGTCGATCGGCATGGCCGTCGATGCGAACGTGCTCATCTTCGAGCGAATACGCGAGGAGATGGACGTCGGCAAGCCGATCCGCACGGCCGTGAACGAGGGCTTCCGGCACGCGATGTCGGCGATCGTCGACTCGAACGTCACGACCGCGCTCACCGCCGCGGTCCTCTACGCCGTAGGGACGGAGTCGGTGCGGGGCTTCGCGATCACGCTGCTCATCGGTATCGGCGCGTCGATGATCTCGGCGGTGTTCGTGACGCGGACGTTCTTCCTCGTGTGGCTCAAGCGCGCGCCGGCGATGAGGCGCCTCAAGGGCTTCACGCTCCACCTGTTCGCGAACGCGAAGTATGATTTCGTCGCGATGCGGCGACTCGCGTACGGCGTCACCATGGCGATCATCGTTCCGGGGCTGATCCTCCTCGCCGCGCGAGGGGTCACGTACGGCATCGAGTTTACCGGCGGCACGATGTTGCAGGTGCGCACCGCGGCGCCCGTCGGCACCGCGGCGATCCGCTCGGCGCTCGACCGCGGCGGGTTGGGCTCCGCCGAGATCCAGAGCTTCGGCTCCGACCGCGAGTACGTGATCCGCGCGCGCCTCGCGGGCGAGTCACAGACGCAGGCGGTCACCGCGGCCGCGATAACGGCCCTCGACGCGGGGCTGGGCGTCGACCGCTACGTGATCGTGCGCAGCGAGGGCGTGGGCCCGAAGGTCGGCGGCGAGCTGAGACAGAAGGCGCTCGTCGCGATCCTGTTCAGCTTCGCGGCTACGTTGATGTATCTCGCTGTCCGGTTCGAGTGGCGGTTCGGGCTGGCGGCGGTCATCGCCACGGCGCATGACATCCTCGCGACGATCGCGTTCATCCGCTATCTCGACCTCGAGGTGAGCCTCGTCGTCGTCGCGGCGCTGCTCACGGTGCTCGGCTACTCGTTGAACGACACGATCGTCATCTTCGACCGCGTGCGGGAGAACCTGCGTCTCAACGCGCGGGCGACGTTCGTCGACGTACTCAATCGATCGATCAACGAGACGTTGCCGAGGACGATCCTCACGGGCGGGACGACGCTCGCGACGGCGCTGCTGCTGTCGTTCTTCGCCGGCGAGGTGATCAAGCCATTCGCGCTGGTGATGACGTTCGGGATCGTGGTGGGCACGTTCTCGTCGGTGTTCGTCGCGGCGCCGGTGCTGCACTGGATTCGCCAGCGATGGGTCGCGGAGCGAGCACCCGAGGCCAGGCCGAGGCAAGCCAGGACTTGACATGCAAGCTATAGCTTGCTATCTTTATCTCCACACTTCGACTGGAGGGCGTATAGCGAGACATATATATGGATTCACGCGAAATCATTCGGCGATTGGAAGCGGAAGGTTGGCGGCTTAAGAAGGTGAAGGGCTCCCACCACCATTTCACGCACCCAACTAAGCCCGGGAAAGTGACCGTAAAGCATCCTGCTAAGGATTTTCCGGTCGGCACCCTTAAAAGTATCGAGCGGCAATCAGGTGTCTCGCTGAGATAGCGAGCACCTGGAGCCGCAGGGTGGGAACCAAGTAATGCGGCATGGTTCCTTCTTTGCAGATCAATTCAATTTGCCCGCAACAATATTTCAATAATCGGAGATATGCAGTACATCGCACGAGTCGCAAAAGAGGGCAGAAGGACACTGGTGGAGTTTCCCGATTGTCCTGGCTGCCAAACCTTTGCGGGTCCCGGCGAAGACGTAGTTGAAGTCGCGCGTGAGGCCTTAGAGGGGTGGCTTGAGACGCATTTGGAAGACGGAGACGCGCCACCGCGTCCAGCCCGCCATCGTGCTAGCCAGGGCCTTCTTCCGGTGCGGATTGATCCGAGCTTGGCTGTCCGGCTAGCGATTCGTTGGGCACGCCAGGATAAGCACTTGTCCCAGGGGGAGCTCGCCAAACTCGTAGGCGTGACTCGACAACAGATCTCGCTCTTGGAAGCTCAGGGTGGAAACGTCACCCTCGGAACGCTTGCAAAGCTGGCGAGCGCCTTGGACCGCGAGCTGGACGTCTCCTTTGTGGAGCCTGTCCACGCATAGATGGACGGCGGCGATCTAACGTCGTTGCAGTTGAGCTGCGGCGCCGCAGCCAGGCGGAAT
>JBBDXZ010000042.1:0-6788 GCA_040902075.1 Gemmatimonadaceae bacterium | reverse complement strand
CCGCGAGCTCGCGTACCTGGTGCTGCGCCTGCGCCACCGCCATGCCGTAGCCGGGCACGATGATGACGTGTTGGGCGTACGCGAGCTGAATCGCCGCGTCCTCGACGTTGATCGATCGCACCTGGAACTCGCCCGCCCGTCGCGTCTCCGTGCTTATCGTCTGCGACCCGAAGGCGCCGAACAGGACGTTCCCGAGTGAGCGGTTCATCGCCTTGCTCATGAGGATCGACAGAATGAAGCCGGACGCGCCGTCGAGCGCGCCCGCGATGATCAGCACCACGTTGTCGATCGCGAACCCGGTCGCGCACGCCGCCAGCCCGCAGAAGGAATTGAGCAGCGCCACGACGACGGGCATGTCGGCGCCGCCAATCGGCATGACGAAAAAGACGCCGAACAGGAACGCGAGGGCGATCATCACGTAAAACACGCGAGCCGACTCGGGCTGCATCACGACGTACGCGAACAGGCCGAGCGTAAACGCGAACAGCGCGCCGTTGAAGAGGTTCTGCCCTCGATACGTGAGGGGCCGCGACGGTAGAAGTTCCTGCAGCTTGCCAGCGGCGACGAGCGTACCGGCCACCGTCAGGGAACCAAGCAGCACCTCGAACCCGAGCGCCGCGGCCTTGGCGTGCCCAATGCCATCGACGCTCCGCACTCCCGTGTAGTACTCGGCGATCCCCACGAGCGTCGCGGCGAGCGCACTGAATGACAGCGCGAGCGCGATGCGCTGTGGCATCGCGGTCATCGGCACCCACATGCCAAGCGGATAACCCAGCAACGCGCCTATCGTCATGCCGAGCGCGATCCACTTGTAGTCGAGGATCTGATGGTTGACGAGCGTGCCGGCGATGGCGAGCAGCATTCCGACCGCGGCCTGCTGCATTCCACGCCGCGCCTTCTCGGGCCGCGTGAGGCTGCGGAGCCCGAGAATGAACAGAATGGACGCGCCGATGTAGGCGACCTGGATGAAGAACGTGCGCATCAAACCGCGACGGGAGCCGGGAACAGGGAGTAGGGAGCACTGGTCATGTCCGAGGATCCGTGACCCTGCGGCCGATTCCCTGGCGGCGCTCGTCCGGCGTGCGCTTGTCCGTGCGCTGGAACATGCGAAGCATGCGATCCACGATCAGAAACCCGCCCACGATATTCGTGGTGGCGCACACCACCGCGATGAACCCGAGGATCGTGGCGAGACGGCTGTGCTGAGCGCCCGCCATGATGATGGAACCCACGAGCGAGATGCCCGAGATGGCGTTGGTGGCCGCCATGAGCGGCGTATGCAGCAACGGTGGCACGCGAGAGATCACCATGTACCCGGTGAACGCGGCAAGGACGAAGATGTAGAGCTCGAGGATCATCATCGGAGCACTTTCCCTTCGTGGGTGACCAGCATCGCCCCGGTGATCTCGCTTTCCGGATCGATCACGATTTCACCTTCGTGGAATAGGTGTTGGAGCAGAGCGAGCACATTCCGGCCGAACATCTGGCTCGCGTGATACGGAACGGTGCTGGGCAAATTGACGGGGCCCATGATCGTGACGCCGTGCGCGTGGACGGTCTCGTCCGGCCGCGTCAGCTCGCAGTTACCGCCGTTCTCGGCGGCCAGATCCACGATCACAGCACCGGGCCGCATGGCGCTCACGGTTTTTGCCGTGATCAACCGCGGCGATTTTTTACCAGGAATGTTGGCTGTCGTGATCACCAGATCGACGTCTCTGGACTGCGCCGCGATGGCTGAGATCGTCCGCATCTGCTCGTCGTCGGTTTGCACTCGAGCGTAGCCCGTCTCGGTTTCCGCCGTGACGCTCAGTGTCTCCGAGCCGACGAACGTCGCGCCGAGGCTGAGAATCTGTTCCCGGGCCACAGGCCGGATGTCGAAGGCGGAGACCACGCCACCCAGCCTTCGCGCGGTGGCGATGGCCTGCAGGCCGGACACGCCGGCGCCGATGACAAAAACGCGCGCCGGCTGGATGTTTCCCGCGGCGGTCGTCAGCATCGGAAGGAACTTTCCAAGTTGCGCGGCGCCGATCAGCACGGCTTTGTAACCGGCGACGGTGGACTGCGAGGACAAGACGTCCATGGCCTGCGCCCGCGTAATGCGCGGCACGAGCTCCAGCGCGAGCGCGGACACGCGTCGTTCGGCGAGACGTTGCGCGAGCGCCGCATGCTGCCCTGGTCGCAACAGGGAAACGAGCACGGTACGGGCGTCCAGCAGCGCGACTTCCTCGTCGGTCGGCGGCTGCACTTTGAGGACAGCGCGAGCCGCGGCGCACGCCGACGCGGCGTCGCTCACAACGCGTGCGCCGGCCGCGGTGTACGCGTCATCCGGGAAGCCCGCACGTTCCCCCGCTCCGCATTGCACCACGACGTCCACCTTCGACTTCACCAAGCGACCGGCACTATCCGGGGTCAGCGCCACACGATTCTCCCGCGCGGCGGCTTCCTTCAGCACAGCTACTTGCATCAAGTCGTGATCGAGGAAGTCGGAGGAGTCGTCGCGGGCGCGGCGGAATCGGGGGCAGCTGAGTCGGCGTGGATGTTATTCGCCCCCTGCCGCCCTTTCAACGTTAGGAGGCGCCGAATCGCCGCGATACCGGCGGCAGGCCCAACCGCGAGTAGGGGAAAAGCCCACGCCCACCCCGCGACTTCCACGACCGGGGGGATCAGTTGGATGGTGATAGTCGTCAGGAGGAACCCCAGGCAGGTCTGAACCATCAATGCCGTTCCCACTGCATGAGAAGGCACGCTCTCGGTCACCAGCACGCTGAACTGCGCGGAGTCGGCGATGACGAAAAACCCCCACGCCAGCGCAACCGGCGCCAAGAGCCACCAGCTTTTCCCGAACGTGAGGCCGATGAGAAGGGCGCACGCGCCGCTGGCGGCCATCGAAACGATCACGAGGCGCTCGCGCCCGATCCGGTCCGCGACGAGACCGCCCCACAGACAGCCGAATCCACCGACCGCAATCGTCCCGAACGCGAGCAGAGAGACGAATCCGCTGTCACCGGTTTCGCTGGCGAGCGCGCTCGCCGCGAGAAAAACCGGGATCCAGGCCCAATAGCTGTACAACTCGAACATGTGCCCGAGATACCCTCCGGTCGCGAGGCGCCATGGGCGTTCTCGGACGACCGTCGCGACGAGCGTCCAAGAGAACGACCGCGGCAAAAACGGGTACGGGCCTTCGCGATAACCAAGCCAAACGATGAGGGCGGCGACCACGGCACTCATCGAACCTGCGAGCACAATCGTCTCGATACCCGCCCCGGGAAATGCGTGCACGAGATACGGCGTCGCCTTGCCCACCGTGAGCGCGCCGACGATGGTCCCGACCGCGAGCCCCCGCCGAGCCTTGAACCAGGTGGCGATCATTTTCATCGCCGGAGGGTAGACCCCCGCGAGACAGAATCCGCAGGCAAACCTCGTCGCGACCGCCACCCCAAACCCGTCGCTGAGGAGCAGAGCCGCGTTGGCCGCGGCACCCAGGAGCGCCGCGATCGCGAATAGCACTTTCGATGGGACAATGTCGGCCAGGTTCAGCACCGCGACGATCGCCGTGCCCGCGACGAAACCCAATTGGACGGCGGTTGTAAGCCATCCTACCTGCGATCCACTGAGGGCCCAACGCACCTGGAGCTGCGGCGCAACGGCGCTTCCTGAAAACCAAATCGACATCCCAAGCAGTTCCGCCAGCGCGAGCAAGCCGAGCACGCGCCAGCGAGAGGGATCGGTTTCGGTTTGGGCGGCCACCGGATCGGTCAGCACCGCAACTAGTTTCCTCCCTGTGGGGTCTAACTACAAGTGCGTCTTTCGTCGTGCGTCATCAACACTCCTTCTTCCTTACGATGAACCGAGCTTCAGTCGCCGCGCTGGGCTTCACTTCACTTGCACTCAGTGCGGGCCTGGCGCTTCCTGGCCTGCTCGCGGCTCAGCAGAGTCTTCCCGCCAAGTTCCCGGCGCGGCCAACAGCCCCGGCGATTACGCCGGCAGATCTCATGACGCGCGTATACTCGTTCGCCGACGACTCAATGATGGGGCGGCAAACAGGGACCGTCTACCACGACAAGGGCACCGACTACATCGCACGCGAGCTCGCGCGGCTGGGGCTGACGCCCGCCGGCGAGAACGGGACTTACTTCCAGCCTCTCCCGATCGTTGAACGAAACCTCGCGAGCGGATCGTCGATTGCGGTGGACGGACGCACGTACAGCGCCTGGCGCGACTTCCTGCCGCGCGACAACGGCGGCAACGCCGAGCCGATACAAAACGCGACGGCGATCTACGGCGGCATGTTTCGGGTGAACGATACGACGGGGATGATCAACCCGGTGCAAGCGGCCGGCAAAGTCGTCGTGTTCACGGTGCCGCGCGGATATCAAGCCGATCGTCCCGGTCTCCTGCGGCGCTACCCGGAAGCAGCCGCGATTGTCATCGCCTCGTTGGACGCCATGCCGAAAGACGTGCAAAACGCGCTGGCTCAACCGGAGCCACAGCGCGCGGGGTTACCGCAGCAGCTTCCTCCGGTGGCGTTCTTCTACACGACAGGCGCGATGACGGAAGCGATGTTCGGTGCGCCGATGTCTTCGCTACGAATGGGCACCACCGGACAGAACGTCCGCGGCTCGATCACCTTCGTGGAGTCACAGGCGCCTGGCGTTCGCAACGTGATTGCTCTTCTGCCGGGGACCGATCCGGCGCTCCGCGGACAATACGTCGCACTCGGTGCCCACAGCGATCACGAGGGCTTTGGCGATCCGGTCGATCACGATTCCTTGTACGCCTTCTATCATGTGGTCCGTCCACAGGGCGCTGACGACGGCAACAAGCCCGCGACGGCGGAGGATCTGCCGAAGATCCGCGGGCTGCTCGACAGTCTCCGTAAGCTGCGTCCCGCGCGCGTGGACTCGATCTTCAACGGCGCGGACGACGATGCGTCCGGCTCGATGGGATTGCTCGAAGTCGCTGAGGCCTTCGCGACCGCGCGCGAGAAACCGAAGCGCTCGATCCTGTTCGTGTGGCACGCGGCCGAGGAGCAGGGCATGCTCGGATCGGGCTACTTCGTCGGACGCCCGACGGTGCCCCGCGATTCCATCGTCGCGCAGATCAACCTCGACATGATCGGCCGCGGCAAGGCGGCCGACACTCCCGGCGGCGGTCCCGGTTACCTGCAGCTCATCGGCGCGCGGCGGCTCTCCACCGAGCTCGGAGACATCGTGGAGGCCGAGGGGAAAAAGTTCTCTCCCGCGTTTCGCTTCGACTACCAGTTTGATGCGAATGGACACGCGGGGCAGTTCTATTGCCGCAGCGATCACTGGAGCTATGCGCGCTTCGGCATCCCCGTCGTGTTCATGTCAACCGGTGGACATCCGGAGTACCACCAGGTCACCGACGAGCCGCAGTACCTGGACTACGATCAGCTCACGCGCGTCTCGCAGCTCGTGCTCAACACGGCGAATCGCATCGCGAACCTGGATCACCGGCTGGTGGTAGACAAGCCGAAGCCGGATCCACGGGCCAATTGCGTCCAATAGCAGCCTTACGTCTTACCAGCCGCTGCGCTTTCGAAGCTCGGTGATGTGAGCAACGTGGTGTCTCCCGTGCCACGCATAGAGCGCCAGCAGCATGTCGAGCGTCATCGGCGCGTCCCACTCAGGATGGTTGAGCTTTCGCTCGAAATCCGCGGGCTTCAATCGCTCGAGGAGAAATACCCAGCGCGCGTGCAGCGCCTCGAGCAGCGTCAACGAATGTTCCACGAGCTTGCTCTTGCTATCGTCGAGCTCCGCCCACTTTGCCTCGTCGTACGGCTTGATCGTGGGCACGTCCTCGGTGAGCGCCAGCTTGAAGCGCGTATACGCGTTCATGTGGCTGTCGGGAACGTGGTGCACAACCTGGCGGACCGTCCAACCGTCCGGACGATAGGGCGTGTCGAGCTGCGCATCGGTCAGCCCGGTCACGGCGGCACGCAACGCTGAAGGCGCCCCGGCGATTGCCCTGATTGCGGCCTTACGCTCTTTGGGAGTTAAGGTCTTGGGCCGAGTGAAACGGCCAACGGGATAGCGGAGGTCTGGGTTGGTGGAAGTCATTTCGATACCATTGTGACGCATGAGAAAGTCAACGTTCGTTTACTGACCGATGCGCCCGAGTCTTCCCCCGTGAGAGGCCAACACGCGACTCACAGGTACAAGACATTTTGCAACACAAGCAGCCGCTCCACCAATCAGTCGCGTGCAAACGATGCGTAGTAGCGGAGTCCAGACGTCGTGAGCCGAAGCCCCGCCGCCTGAAACGCGGAAGCGAGCGGGCTGGCCGGCGCGCTCTCGCCATTGATCGTTTCGACGATCACATCGCGATGGCAGCGGGCGGTGAGGTGCTCGAGCAGCGCGCGTGTGGCCGCCGTGACCAACTCCGGGCTCGAGTCGGGGCGCACCGCAATCGACAGTCCTCTCGCGTCGGACGTCATCAAGACGCGTCCGCCCCGCGTAACGAGCAACGCGCGCGGCCCCCGCGGTCGCGCGAACGTGTCGGGGGTCCCGCCGGGTTCCGCCGAGATGGGGAGAGCCCACACGTTTGCCGGATCGCTCGCGGTGATGACGATGAAATGGTCGTCCTCGCTCGATGCGGCGGCCCGCAATTGCTCCACGGCGGTGGGGAGCGCGAACTGCGCGCCGGCCAATCCACGGACGAAGTAGCCGCGCCGCACGTCGCCGCGAAGCTCCATCCGCCGAAGCTCACGATAGATCGCGCGCCATGGAACGGGGGGACGCTCGCGCCGCCACCAGTCGCGCGCCGCG
>JBBDXZ010000041.1:0-42170 GCA_040902075.1 Gemmatimonadaceae bacterium | reverse complement strand
AGCCGCGAAGCCGCGAAGCCGCGAAGCCGCGAAGCCGCGAAGCCGCGAAGCCGCGAAGCCGCGGCGCGCACGAGGACGAAGCAGCACGATTGCAGCAGGACGCAACACAAGACGTAGCAGCAACACGAAGACGGGTGTTCCTAGGCGAGCGCAGCTGCTCCAGCAAAGTGTTGCGCTAAGCCAACGCGGTTGCGTGCGAACAGCGTCAGTCGAGCGTCGCGAGCAAGCGATCGAGCGCGGCATAGCTCTCGTTCAGACCTCCCTCCATGCCCGACTGCAGCATGCCGTCCCGCTCCTCGGTCGTGTGGAACAGCGACACGTTCACCACCTTGGTGCGGCCGTCGCCGAGATCCTCGAACGTGGCCGACTCGATGATCACGTAGGCCGGCATGCCGTCCCACTCGAACGTCTGTACGATGCGTTCTGGCGGCGTGACCTCGCGATAGCGTCCTTCGAAGCCCTCCACGCCGTCGGGTGCGTGCTCGACGTAGCGCCAGTGGCCGCCGCGCTCCAGCTCCATCGTCTCGATCACGAGCTTACCTTCGATGTCTCTCGGCCACTCGTGGCTCCCGACCGGGGTTTGCCGTCACCGGTCGCGACATGCCCGAGGTCGCGCGCGTGAACGGCGAACACAGCGGTCACGAGGAGGATCGAGTCGCGAAGTGTGCGCGCCATATGGGCCAACTACGGCTCGGCCGCGGATTGGTTTTATCAGAAAAGATTACTGCAGGTTTGTTCTTGCATTTGCAAGGAAATTACCATTATCTTGCACATGATGACAGCACCGTTGCGGCCCTCGAGCGCCAAGCCCGAGCCGGGACCGGTTCTCGCCAAGGCCGTGCTCTCCGCCTCCGAGCGACTCGGCCTGCGCGCGCGGCACCTGGCCGCCGTCCTGGGGTCCAGCGAAGCGTCGGTCTCGCGCCTTCAGCACGGACGCGGGCTCGACCCCGATACAAAGGAAGGGGAACTCGCGCTCCTCTTTCTCCGCGTCTACCGCTCCCTCGACGCGCTCGTCGGCGGCGATGACGACAAGGCGCGGCTCTGGCTGCACGCGCAGAACGATCACTTGAACGGCGTTCCCGCCGAGCGCATGCGCACGGTGGAGGGCTTGGTCGATGTCGTCCAGTATCTGGACGCGATGCGCGGGCGACTCTGAGATTCGCGCGCTGCGGCTGTCGTCGTGGCGCGCGGTGGAAGCGCAGCACCAGGTCTCCACGCGCAAGCTGGTCGCGAGCGCTGAAGAGCAGGCGCTGCTCGAGGAGCTCATCGATCACGCGAAGCCGCCGGATCCTACAGGCGGCAGGTTGCACTATCTGCTCGCGACGCCGTTCCGCTATGCGCCGCTCCGGCACGGCTCACGGTTCGGTACTCGGCACGAGCGCGGCATCTGGTACGGCTCCGAGACGCGCGAGACCGTGTTCGCCGAGGTGGCCTACCATAGAATGGTCTTTCTCGAGGGGACGCGCGCCGATCTCGGCGCCGTCACCACGCAACTCACTGCTTTTACCGTGAGCGCACGCTCAGCGAAGGGCATCGATCTCGCGTCGTCGCCATTCGCCAAGCACCGCCGCACGATTGCGTCGCCGGTGAAGTATTCGGAAACGCAGGCCCTCGGCCGCGCCATGCGCGACGCCGGCGTGGAGCTGATTCGATATCCATCGGCGCGTGACCCGCGCCGTGGGACGAATGTCGCGGCCTTCGCGCCCGCAGTCTTCGGAAAGGCGAAGCCTCGCGAGTTGCAGACCTGGCACTGCACGGCGACGAAGGCAGCGGTCGAACTGGCGAAGCGCGACTACTTCGGCCGCGAGGTACATTCATTCTCTCGCGAGACTTTCCTGGTTGAGGGGACGTTGCCCGCGCCGGCCTTTTAGAGCCAGATGAAGCTGCTGCGTTTAACGCGGCGTGACGCGCCTTTGGTGACATCTTTACCGTGACCACAGGACTCGGCTGCGCAGCCGAGCGTATGGTTCGGGAAATTCCATGGAGTTTGCTTCATCAGGCTCGGCAGGTCGGCTTCGATGTTACAGTGCACTGACGTTCAACTCAGTGCACAGTTTTTCGATTCCCACCGTGCTCGTGTTGTTGATCGCGTGCGGCACGCCGGCCGAGCGCGGCGATACGTCCGTCGTGGCCTCGAGCGGACTGGATTCGATCCCGGCGATCACTGAAGGCGCCTGCGAGGGCGAGGGGTGCGAGGCGTTGTATCCCGCCGTGGCTTGCAGAGACGTGAAGCTGGTCGCGTCGCCGACGGACGCCGCGAGCGCGGGCGCTCTCAAACCCGGTGACACGGTGGATGTGCGCACGGATCTGCACCTCAAGACACCGGGTATTGTCGTTCTCAAACGCGATCACACCGTCCCGGATGAGTGGAACACCGGGGAGACGATACCGCCGCCACTGCAGTTTGCGGCGGGCGACACGCTTCTGCTGCTCAACTACATCGGCGAAGGTTTCTGGAAGGGATCGCACAAGGGCCGGCACATGGAGGTACTGGAGTTCTGGGGTGGGCCGGGCCAGGCTGAAACAGGCTCCAACGACAGTGCGCAGGCCGCGATCGCGATCGGGACCGCTCCGGTGATCGAGACGTGGCTGCGCATCGCGCGCGGAGGCCGGGAGGTCGGCTGGTGGATGCGGGATAGCGCGAGCGCATTCGTGCCGATCGGCGATTACGGGGAAAAGTGGGGCTACCGCTGTCCCGGCGCGCCATGAAGTTGATGAGACGCGAGGATTTGCCAGCGCGCTGATGTTGGACTGGCCCATCTGGACGCAGACGCTCGGATTCGTCGTCGTTGCGGCGGGCGCCAAACTTTCACAGGTGTTGTTGGTGCGGAGCTCCAGTGCCGAGTTGGTGAAAGTCGGGACCAAGTGCCCGAAGTGTCTGCAGCCGCTGCATCGGAGCGGCCAGTCCACCGCCGAGGCGCAGGAGCAGTTGCAGTGGCAGACCGTGATGAGCGGCTACTGCCCGAGGTGCTTCGAGCAGATTGGCCCGGCGAAAGCTGCCTCCAATCGAACCCATCGACATCGGCGAATTCTTATCGCCCGATGGCCGCGCCCGGGCCAAGGCGCTTGCACGGGCAGCCTCCGATAGCCGCGTGTCGGAAACCGAGCGGCTCGAGGTTCGATCCGACGACGGTACGCTGGTAACCACTCACTACATTTCGCTGGGCTGCATCACCGTGCTCGATGACGTCGACATCGCAGAGGTCCGGCGTGAATGGGGAACGACAGACGACTCGCGGGAGATTTGGATAGTCGTCGCGCGGTAGGCCAAGCCACACCGATTCTACCCGGAGGAATTCATTGGTGCCTCCGTGACCTCTGTGTCCTCTGTGGTAAATTGGTGTTGGCTCTTCAGGGCCGATGTTCCGGCTCCCTCCCCCTCCATCACCGCCAACGATGATCAGGGACGCGACGCGCTGGCTCACATGCGCGACCTTCGCGATGGCGGTCACGACGCTGCACGGCGCCACCGCGTACGCCCAGTCATCACCCGTGATCGACGGCCCTCCGCCGCCCGTCGCCCCCGCCGTCATCACGCGCGACGCCGCGGGCCAGGCCACCGTGCGCGCGATCAAGCTCTCGACGCCCCTCACGCTCGACGGTGTGCTCGACGAGGAGGTGTACGCGCGCGAGGCGCCGTTTGGCGGATTGATCCAGGTGGCGCCCGACTACGGCAAGCCCTCCACCGAGCGCAGCGACATCTGGATCACATACGACGACAAGTACATGTATCTCACGTGCCGATGCTGGGACTCGGCGCCGCCGGAGGAGTGGGTCGTCAACGAACTGCGGCGCGACACCGGCGGCTTGCGCAACAACGAGCACATCGGCGTGATGTTCGACACGTTCTACGACCGCCGGAGCGGGTTCGCCTTCTACACGAATCCACTCGGCGCGCGCGCCGACTACTCCGTGATCGACGAAGGCGGGTCGAACACGGACTGGAATCCGGTGTGGACGTCGAAGACAGCACGGTTCGAGGGCGGTTACACGGTGGAGATGGCGATCCCGTTCAAGTCGCTCCGCTACCGCGCCGGGCCGAACCAGGTCTGGGGCATCCAGATCCGCCGCTCCATTCGACACAAGAACGAGTGGACCTACCTCACGCCGGTGCCGCGCATCCTCGCGGGCCCGCAGGCGCTCAACCGGGTGTCGGCGGGCGGGACGCTCGTGGGCCTGGACCTGCCGGAAGCAGGCAAGAACATCGAGCTCAAGCCGTACGGCGTCTCGCGCGTCACCACCGATCGCGCGCGCACGCCGCCGATGAACAACGAGTTCGGCGGCGACGGCGGCGGCGACGTCAAGTATGCTGTCACGCCGAACCTCACCGCCGACCTGACCATCAACACCGACTTCGCCCAGGTCGAGATCGACGAGCAGCAGGTCAACCTGACGCGCTTCAACCTCTTCTTCCCCGAGAAGCGCGAATTCTTCCTCGAGGGGCGCGGCATCTTCGATTTCGCGCGCGGGGGTCTTGGCGTGACGAACACCACCACGTCCGACCTGCCGTATCTGTTCTACACTCGCCGCATCGGGCTGAACAATGGAAGCGTTATCCCCATCGACGCAGGCGGCCGGCTCACCGGCAAGCTCGGGCCGTGGGCGATCGGCCTCATGAACATCGGGACCGCGCGAGACTCCGCATCGAATACCGAAGCCACCAACTTCACCGTGGTCCGCGTCAAGCGCGACGTCCTGCGCCGCAGCGCCATCGGTGTCATGGCCACGAACCGGTCCCTGGCGAAATCCTACACGAGCCCGAACGTCGCCTACGGGGTGGACGGAACCTTCAGCCTGACGCAGGCGCTGATGCTCAGTACGTACTGGGCCCGCACCAGCAACATCGGCGCTAGCGGAGACGACCAGAGCTATCAGGGCCGCGTGGACTACAGCGCCGACAAGTACGGCGCGCAAGCCGAGTTCCTCTCGGTGGGCCGCAACTTCGACCCGCAGGTCGGATTCCGGCGCCGGTTCGACATCAACCGATCGTTCGGGCAACTGCGGTTCAGTCCCCGACCCACGCGCATCAAGAGCGTACGAAAGGTCACGTGGACCGCGTCAGGCGAGTACGTTGAGGACGGCGCCGGTTCCGTGGACGCGCGAGCGTGGAACGGGCAGTTCAGCACCGAGTTCGAGAACAGCGACGTGCTGTCGATCGGCGCGGCACACACCTACGAGTTCCTGAGCACGGCCTTCACGCCGTCGGGGTCACCGGCAGCCATCGCGCCCGGCGGGTACACGTTTCCGAGCGTCAACGCGTCGTACACCTTCGGCGCACAGCGGCGCGCGTCGGGAGTTCTGTCCGTGCAGAGCGGCGACTACTACGACGGTACCATCCGGAGCGTGACGATCGGGCCCGGCGGGATGAGTACAGCACGCATCGCGATCCTCCAGCAGCTCGCGGTGGAGCCGACGTTCTCCATCACCCGCATCGAGCGGCCCAACGCCTCGTTCACTACGCGCCTCGCGCGCGCCCGGGCGGATTACGCGTTTTCGCCGCTGATGTTCGCGAGCACGCTCGTGCAGTACAGCTCCGCCGACCGTGCCGTCAGCACCAACTTGCGGTTCCGGTGGGAGTACGCGCCGGGCAGCGAGCTGTTCCTGGTCTACACGGACGAACGCGACGTCACGGACGAGCAGTTCGCCCCTCCGTCCACGGTGCGCGGGCTCAGGAACCGCGTCTTCGTGGTCAAGATCAACCGGCTGTTCCGGTACTAGCTCAGGCTCTAACCTTGCTTATCTATCCATCATGGATATATCATCAGGAACCTGAACCGACTGCCCGTGCCGCCAGCACCCCTCAATCGCCCGGTCTTTCACATCCTCCTCGCCCTCGCCGAGGGTGATCTGCACGGACTCGGCATCGCCGACGCCGTCGAACGCACCACCGAGGGCGCTGTGGAGCTCGGCCCGGGCACGCTGTATCGCTCCCTCAAGGAGATGCTCGACGCGGGACTGATCCGCGAGACCCCCGCCCCCGAGCGCCACGCCGATCCGCGGCGCCGGTACTACGCCATCACGCGCGCGGGGCGGCGAACCGTCGCGATGGAAGCGAGTCGTCTCAGCCGCCTGGTCGAAATCGCGCGCGAACGCGATCTGCTCCCGGAAGGCGCGTGAACGCACACGTTCGCGTCTTTCGCGCGCTGCTGCGGCTCTACCCGACGGACTTTCGCGACGTCTACGGCGGCGAGATGACGCGGTTCTTTCTCGAGCGCCTCGAGCGCGCAAACGCCACGCGCCGGCCGCTCGCCGTCGCTCGGCTCTGGAGCCGCACCGCCGCCGACATCGTCAAAACCGCCGCCGCCGAGCGCGTGAGTCGCGCGCGCGGCGACCATCCAACCAACGAGCCCATGTCCTCGTTTCTGCACGACCTCCGCTATGCCGGGCGACGCCTGCGCAAGACGCCGGTCTTCACGCTCTCGGCAATCGCCATCCTCGCACTGGGCATCGGGCTCAACGCCACGGTCTTCAGTCTCGTGGACGCGACGCTCTACCGCCCGCCGCCGTTCGAGAAGCCGGACGAGATCGTCCACATCTACCAGCACTCGGACGAAGGCAGCCCCAGCTCCACCGCGTTCCCCGCCTATCTCGACATCGCGGCCACGACCGGCGTCTTCGCCGGCGTCAGCGCCACGTCGTCGGACAACGCCCGATGGGACCGGACGGAAGGCCCGCACACGGTGGCGATCGAGTTCACGACCGCGAGCTACTTCCCGATGCTCGGACTCGCCCCCTCGCGAGGACGCTGGTTCGCGCGCGAGCACGATCGCGTGGGCGCGGAGATGGTGGCGGTCGTGAGCCATCGCACCTGGCGCACGCAGATGGGCGCCGATGCGAACGTCTTGGGCAGCAGCATCCGGCTGAACAACCAGCTCGTGACGATCATCGGTGTGGGGCCCGAGAAGTTCAACGGCGAGGCGGGCGCGCTCGTCACCGATTTCTGGCTTTCGATCTCGAGCACGCCGGTGGGCGGCGAATACCGCGTCATCAACCTCGACCGGCGCGAGGACCACTGGTACCAGGTGAAGGCGCGCCTCGCGCCCGGCGTCACCGTCGAGCGCGCGCAGGCGGCCATGACCGCGCTCGCGCGCGACATGGGCGAGACGTATCCCGCGCTCGACCGGGGACGGGGCATCACCGTCTACGGCTACGACGACGTGCGCTTCCATCCCCAGGCCGATCAGGCGCTCTTCGCCGCCAACATCGGTCTCTTCGTGGCGGCGGGACTCATCCTGCTGATCGCGTGCAGCAACCTCGCCAACCTGCTCCTCGTGCGCGGGATTTCGAGGCGGCCCGAGATGGCGCTGCGCGAAGCGCTTGGCGCCGGCAAGAGCCGAGTCGTTCGTCTCTTCCTCCTCGAAGCGCTGTTGCTCGCCGCGCTCGGCGGCGCGGCCGGACTGGCCGCCGCGACATGGGCGGTGAAGCTCGTGCCGAGTCTGCCCATCCCGACGCCGGGCGGAACGCTGGACATCAGCTTCGACCACCGGGTCGCGATCTTCGGCGTGCTGCTCACGCTCGCAACGGGCTTGATCTTCGGGCTGCTGCCGGCGCTGCGCACGGCCCCCACAGACGTCGCGCGCGCGCTGCGTGATGAGGGGCGAGGGCGGTCCGCGGGACGCAACATCTCGTTCCTGCGCGGCGGACTCGTGGTCGTGCAGGTGGCGGTGTCGCTGGTGCTGGTCGTGGGCGCGGGTCTTCTCGCCCGCAGTCTCGCGAACGCGGAGCGCGTGGATCCCGGCGTGGACGCTGACAAGATCGCCGTGCTCGGGACGAATCTGTCGCAGGGCGGGTTCACCGGCCCTGCCGCGGGCGCCGTCGTGACGGAGATCATCGAGCGCCTGGGCACGCTGCCCGGCGTCGAGCGCGTGGCGCTCACCACGCGGTTGCCGGCGCAACCCGGCGGGACCACGACGCAGACGGTCGAAGGCTACGTGCCGCCAGCGGGCACCGGATCGGTGGAGCTGCCTTACGCCGCGGTGAGCCGCGGCTATTTCGAGACGATGGGCATTCCGCTCATCGCCGGACGTACATTTTCGGCCGACGACCGGCCCGAGTCGCAGCGCATGATCGTGGTGAACGAGACGGCGGCGCGAGTCTTCTGGGGGGAGAGCTCGGACGCGCTGCGCGGCCGCGTTCGCGCGCAGGGCTCGCAGGACGAGAGCGCGTGGCGCCAGGTGGTGGGCGTGGTGGGCGACGTCAAGGTCGCCAGCCTCCGGGAGCCGCCCACGCCGATGATGTACTACTCGGCGGACCAGACCGGCGTGAGCTCGTTCGCGCTTGTCGTGCGCACCACGGGCGATCCGTCCGGCATCATCGGCGGGCTGCGAACCAAGCTGCGCGAGGTGCGCCCGACGCTGCCGGTCACGCGGCTGCTCACACTCGAGTCGCACTTCGGCGCGGGGCTGGCCGAGGCGCGGGCTGCCGCCGCACTGATGGGCGCGTTCTCAGTGCTGGCGCTGCTGCTGGCGAGCCTCGGCGTCTACGCGGTGGTGTCGTTCTCGGTCGAGCGGCGGACGCAGGAGATCGGCATTCGCGTGGCGCTGGGCGCGCCGCGTGCGCAGATCGTGCGCACGGTGGTCGGCGACTCGCTCGTGGCCGTGGGTGTCGGGCTCGGTGTGGGATTGCTGGTGGCTGGGCTGGCGACGCGCGGGATGCAGGGCATGCTGTTCGCCGTGGGCGCGCTGGACCAGGTAACGTTCGCCGGCGCGGCGCTGTTGCTGATCGTGTCCGCCGGGATCGCGGCGTTTCTACCGGCGCTTCGGGCCACGCGCGCGGATCCGGCGGAGGTGCTCAGGAGTCAGTAAACTGATTCTCTCATGCGGCCCTTTCTGCGTGCCGGCGTTTGGGCCTCTCTTGCTCTCATCGAGGGTTGCACCACAAGCATCGTGCCGGCCGACGATTGGCACTTCACCGGGGGCGAACCAGGAAACTCGCGCTCCTCCGCGCTCGACCAGATCAACCGCGGCAACGTCGCCCAGCTCCGTGTTGCGTGGACCTACCGCACCGGCGACGTCCCCGCCAACGGACGCGGCGAGATCCAGGCAACTCCCATCGTGGTCGACGACATTCTATATACGACCACACCGGCTCTCGCGGTCGTGGCGCTGAGCGCCGACAGCGGCACGCTGATCTGGCGATTCGCTCCACCCGCGCGCCACGAGCGCCCGCCGTTCGGCAACGTCAACCGCGGCGTCGTCTACTGGGCCAGTGGCGACGACAAGCGAATCTTCTTCACCGCCGGCAAACGACTTTATGCACTCGACGCCCGTACCGGGCGCCTCGTTCCGGCATTCGGCGACTCCGGCTCCGTCGATCTCGCTAAGGGTTTGTCGCGCGACATTGGCGACTCGTACCTCGTCGCGACCAGCCCCGGCGTCATTTACAAAGACCTCCTCATCCAGGGCATGCGCGTCGACGAGGGCGAAGGCGCAGCGCCCGGCGACCTCCGCGCTTACGACGTGCGCACTGGCGCGATCCGTTGGACGTTCCACACGATCCCGCGACCCGGCGAATTTGGACACGACACGTGGCCCGCTAACGCGTGGAAGACTGCCGGCGGCGCCAACGCCTGGGCGGGGATGGCCGTCGACGTCGAACGCGGCATCGTGTTCGTCCCCACGGGGTCGGCGACGCCCGACTTCTACGGCGGCGATCGCATCGGCGCGAATCTCTTCGCCAATTCGCTCCTGGCACTCGACGCCGCAACGGGCAAACGACTCTGGCACTTCCAGGCTGTCCACCACGACCTGTGGGACCGCGACCTCCCAGCCGCGCCGAATCTCGTCACGGTCACCCACAACGGGCGACGCGTCGACGCGGTCGCGCAGATCACCAAGCAGGGCTTCGTCTTCCTCTTCGATCGCGAAACGGGCGCGCCGCTCCATTCCATAGAAGAGCGCCCTGTCCCCCCGAGCGATCTTTCCGGCGAGCAGGCGTGGCCGACGCAGCCCCACCCCACCAGGCCCGCGCCATTCGCGCGACAGTCTTTCACCGAGAGCGACGTCGCCGATCTCTCCCCGTCGGCGCGCGACGCGGCGATGAAGCGCTTTCGGTCGCTGCGCCCGTACTCGCTCTGGCAGCCGCCGAGTCGCGAAGGAAGCATCGTCCTCCCGGGATTCGACGGCGGCGGCGAATGGGGCGGCGCGGCCGTGGACACAGAAAGCGGCATCCTCTTCGTGAACGCGAGCGACGTCCCTTGGATCGCGCAGATGCGAGAGACCGCCAGGCTCCCCTCCGCCACCGATCAGCCGCGCTCGGGAGCCGCGGTCTACTCGGCCACCTGCGCGAGCTGCCATGGCGGCGACCGACGCGGCATCGACCGCGCGCCATCGCTCGTCGGCATCGCCGCGCGCCTCTCGGACAACCAACTGCGTCAGATCATTGAGCGGGGCCAAGGCTTCATGCCGTCGTTCGCCGGTCTGCCAGAAGCCGAGAAGAACACGCTGATCAATTATTTGCTGGGGCTTGGGGCCCCGAAGATCGATATGGCCGTGCACGCGCGAAACATCGCCGAGCTGCGGACGAAACCGGCGAAGTCGCCGTACGAGTTCGCCGGCTACGAGCGCTGGCGCGACTCGAGCGGCTATCCCGCGATCAGGCCGCCATGGGGTACGCTGACCGCCATCGATCTCAACACCGGCGAGCATCGCTGGCGCATCCCACTGGGCGAGCATCCGGAGCTCACGGCGCGCGGCATCGCGATCACGGGGACAGAGCAGTACGGCGGGCCGATCGTCACCGCGGGCGGCCTCGTGTTCATCGCGGCGACCCAGGACGCCAAGTTCCGCGCGCTGGACTCAGAGACGGGCAAGGTCCTCTGGGAAGCGACGCTTCCCGCGCCCGGCTTCGCGACGCCCGCCACTTATGCCGTGCGAGACAAACAGTATGTCGTCATCGCGGCCGGCGGAGGAAAACTGGGCGCCAGGTCCCACGACGCCTACGTCGCGTTCGCGCTTCCGTAACGGGTCTGCTGGCGGATTCAGAGCCTCGTCTGTACTCTAGCGCGAAAGACGGAGACCCTATGAGAGACTGCGCCATCCAGCTCACACATCATCCCGGAGACCTCGCGCGCGTTGCGGAAGCGCTCGCCGCCCGCGGCGTCAACATCAAAGCGCTCGCGGGCATGTCCATCAATGGCGTCGCGGTGACGCGCATTCTCCCGGATGACATCGTGGCGGCGCGCAGCGCGTTCGAGGCGGCGAAGATTCGCTTCACGGAAAGCGAAGTTCATGTCGTGCTGCTCGAGAACAAGGCCGGTGTGCTGGCCAGTGTCACGAACCGGCTCGGCGACGCGCACGTCAACCTCGAGGCGATTTATGTCACGGGCATCACTGACGATCTCGTCGAGCTCGCGATCGTCAGTGACAATCCCAAGAAAGCGAAAAAGATTCTCGAAGAGTTCTGAGGGCCGTTCATGCGCCATGATGACCGCACGGGAGCGCGGATCGCGCGCCCCGGACGCGCCTGGGTGACCCGGCCGCTGTCCACCACGACCTCGCCGGCCACGACCACATAGGGAATGCCGGCGGCGGGAATCGTCGCGTCCTCGTATGTCGAACGATCGATCACCGTGGCCGGATCGAAGACCGTGATGTCCGCATCGGCGCCCACGCGCAGGCGGCCCTTCGTCGCCATGGCGGGGACGCGCGCCTCCAGTCGCTGCGCCGGCGCGAGTGTCATCTTGCGAAGCGCATCCATGAGCGAGAGCGCCATCTCCGCGCGCACGTACGTGCCGAGAACCCTGGAGTACGTGCCCGACGTGCGCGGGTGGCCGCGGCCCTTCTCGATGAAGCCGTCGCTCGCGATCATGGTCAGCGGGCTCACGATCGCGGCGCGCGTCTGGTCCTCGGTACGCCCGTGAATGATCACCGTACCGCCTTTTTTGCGGTGCTCCTCGAACGTCTTGCGGTTGAGGCGCTCGCCGGTGGACACGAGCTGGTGCTGCGCGAAGCGCGCCTCGGGCCATGTCTTCCAGCTGTCGAAGATCGACGACGCGATCTCCGTCATCCCCGCGCCATACGGATACGCCTCGGTGGTGACGTCCTGCCCGCGATCGCGAGCCGCCTGGATGCGCGACAGGAAGGCAACGAGGTTCGTGTCGCCGCTCGAATTCACGTGCACGATGTGGAGCTTCGCGCGAGCGTTCGCGGCAGCCGCGATGGTCGAGTCCAGTCCGGCGACGTCGTTCCGCATGTGAATGTGCACGGTCGCATTGTTCTCAGCGGCGACGCGGAACATGCGCTCGAGCTCGGCCATGGTCGCGCCTGGCGTGTACGCCGAGCCGAGACCAACGGCGACCGCGCCGTCGGCGAGCCCCTTTCGCAGGATCGCCTCCATCTCCGCGATCTGCGCCTCGGAGGCTACGCCGCTCCCGCCGATTCCTGCCGGCAGGAGCGCACGGCTCGGGTCATTCAACGTCTGCATCCGCGCCCTGATGTGGCCGGCGCTCACGCCGTGGTTGACGACCTGGCCGCCCTCGCGCGCCGCATACCAGGACGCGACGTCTTCCGTGCCGACCTCCAGCTCGAACGCCGAGGTCACGCCGTCGCGCACCATCAACACGTACGATTCCTCGTTCTGACCGTGCTCGTGCAGATCGACGAAGCCCGGCGCGACGACGAGACCCGCCGCGTCGATCACGCGCGCGCCGTTGAGAGCCTTCCCGGAAATCGCCTCCACGCGCCCGTTGCGAATGCCGACGTTGCGTGTCGCATCGAGACCGGACTCCGGGTCCATGACGCGTCCGTTCGCGATCACGAGATCGTACGTCGGCCCCTGACCGCAAGCGACGAGGAGGGCGCCGGCCAGAAGTGCCGAGCGCGTGATGTATGGAGGCATGGACATATGGTGGTGCTCGCGGCGAGGTTTGTCTAATCGACTCCCATGCGATCAAACAACACCCTCAGTGCGGTCGCCGTATTTCTGGCTGTGATCGCCGGAGCCCAAGCGCGCGCACAGACGACGCGGCAACGCACGTACGCCAACCCGATCGACATCGACTACCGCTACAACTTCGAGCAGCAGAACGCAGGCATTTCATATCGATCGGGAGCAGACCCTGTTATCGTCGTTCACGGCGGCGAGTACTACCTCTTCGAGACGATCGATGACGGCTACTGGCGCTCGCGTGACCTGGGCACGTGGCGACACATCACGCCCTCGCGCTGGCCGCTGACGGACGTCGTCGCGCCCGCGGCGCTCTCGGTCCGCGACACGATCTACCTGCTGCCGAGTACGACCCGGCCGCTGCCGATCCTGATGCTCACGCAACCGGCAACGGGGCGCGTAGAGTTCTACAATCGGCTGCTCCCCCAGCTTCCGATGGCGCGCTGGAACGAAGCGGGCGCGCTTGCGAAGCCGGACTCGGTGCAGCCAGGTCCCTGGGATCCGCAATTCTTCCACGATCCGGACACGGAGCGCTGGTTCCTCTACTGGAATTCGTCCAACGCGTATCCGTTACACGCCATCGAGCTCGATAAGACAAAACGTCTTGCGTACAAGGGAACACCGAAGTGGTTGTTCGGTCTCGAGCCCGAAAAGCACGGGTGGGAGCGCTTCGGTCAGGATCATCGCGACACGATCCGTCCATTCATCGAAGGCGCGTGGATGACCAAGCACGCGGGGCGGTATTACCTCCAGTACGGTGCGCCGGGCACGGAGTACAACGTCTACGCCACCGGCGTGTACGTCGGTGACGAGCCTATGGGCCCGTTTTCTTACGCTCCGTACAACCCTGTCGCGTTCAAGCCCGGCGGATTCGTGCAGGGCGCCGGGCACGGCAACACCTTCCAGGACACGCACGGCAACTGGTGGAACACCGGCACGCCGTGGATTGGTGTCAATTGGAACTTCGAGCGCCGCATCGGTCTGCATCCCACGGGCTTCGACGGCGACGGCCAGATGTACGTCGACACACGCTTCGGCGACTTCCCGCACTGGCTGCCCACGCGACGGTGGCGCACGAGCGAGGAGACCTTCACCGGGTGGATGCTCCTTTCTTATAGAAAGCCGACGACGGTGTCGTCGGCTCTCGACAGCTTCCCCGCCAGCAACATCACCGATGAGAACCCGCGCACTTTCTGGGTCGCCCGGCAGAATCGTCCCGGCGAGCGGCTCACGATCGATCTCGGTCGGGCGTACGACCTCAAGGCCATCCAGGTGAACTACGCCGACTACAAGTCGGGCCTCTACGGCACCGACTCGACCGTCGTCACGCGGTTCCGCCTGCGTGTCTCGAGCGACAGCGTGCAATGGAGAACTGTCGCTGATCTTTCGCGCGAGCGGCGCGATCGTCCCAACGCGTACATCGAGCTGGCGGCGCCGACGCGCGCGCGATACGTGCGCTACGAGCACATTCACGTCGGCGCGGCGAACCTCGCCGTCAGTGACATTCGTGTCTTCGGCAACGGCACCGGACCTCGTCCCGCGACGCCCGCATCGCTCACGGCGCGGCGCGACCGCGACGAGCGCAACGCGGTCATCACCTGGGAGCCCGTATCCGGCGTCGTGGGCTATAACGTGCGATGGGGGATCTCGCCCTCGAAGCTGTACCAGACGTACCAACGCTTCGCCGACCAGGGGACTACCCTCGAGCTGCGCGCGCTCACCGTGGGCCAATCATACTGGGTCGCGATCGAAAGCTTCGACGAGAACGGCGTGTCGCGTCTCAGCCCAACGGTGCAGATCGGACATAGCGTGGCTCGATGAGCGGATTGCTCCAGTTCGTCGCTGTCGACGAGCACCGGAAGCTCGAGGACTACGAGGACATCGCGCACGTCGCTCCGGCCGTCCGGGAGTTGCGGGCGGAGGCCGAGCGCGTGGTGCCGTACCTCACGGGCCGCACCGTCTGGCTCGTCAATTCTACCGCGCAGGGCGGCGGTGTGGCCGAGATGCTCCCGCCGCTGGTCGTCGTCTTGCGCGAGCTGGGCGTGCGGGCGGAATGGGTGGTGATCGGCTCGCCCGAGCAGGAGTTTTTTCGCCTCACGAAACACCTTCACAACCTGATCCACGGCGAGGGCGAGCCGCGGCTCGGCGGCGCCGACCGGGAGCTCTTCGAGCGCGTGAATCAGGAAAACGCCGAGGAGCTGCGCGCGCTCGTCCGGCCAGGCGACGTCCTCATCGTGCACGATCCGCAACCGATGCCGCTCGCGAAGCTGCTGCGCGAATCCGTGCCGCTCGTGACGATCTGGCGCTGCCACATCGGCGTCGACGTGGAGAACGCAGCCACGCGCGCCGCGTGGGAGTTTCTGTCGCCCTACTTCGCCGCGTACGAGCATGCCGTGTTCTCGGCCGCGGAATATGTCCCGCGCGCGCTCGCATCCCGGGCGACGGTCATCTACCCCGGCATCGACCCGCTCGCGGCCAAGAACCGGGAGCTCCCGTTGAACGCAGCCGTTGAGGTGATGTGCAATGCCGGCCTCGTCGTCTGCCCGGGACCCATCGTGCGCCCGCCGTTCGCCGCGGTCGCGCAGCGCGCCCTGCCGGATGGCCGGTTGGTGGCGGCCAATGCGTGGGAGGACATCGGGCTCCTCACCAGGCCGATCGTCACGCAGATCTCGCGGTGGGACCGGCTGAAGGGATGGCTTCCGCTCATGCTGGCGTTCGCGAAGTTGAAGCAATCGGCTCAGGCGGCCGCGGAAGACCCGCTCCGCTGGCGGCGGCTCGCGCTCGCGCGCCTCGTGCTCGCCGGGCCCGCGGCGGCGGCAATCCAGGATGATCCGGAGGAGCAGTCGGTATTCGAGGAGCTGCGCTCGGCGTACTCGGCGCTGGATACCGCCGTGCAGGCGGACATCGCGATCCTCGCCCTTCCCATGGCCTCGCGTGACGAGAACGCGCTCATGGTCAATGCGCTGCAACGTGCCTCGACCATCGTCGTGCAGAACTCGCTGCGCGAAGGCTTCGGGCTCACCATCGCGGAAGCCATGTGGAAGCGCGTGCCGGTGCTGAGCAACTCGCGCGCGTGCGGGCCCCGGCAGCAGATCCGCGACGGTGTGGACGGCCGGCTCGTCAAGGACCCCGAGGACGTGACCGAGCTGGCGAGAGCACTCGATGAAATGCTGGCGGACCCCATTCGGCTGGAGCGTTGGGGACACGCGGGTCAGCGCCGGGTCCACGAGCTGTTTCTGATTTTCGGCCAGCTCGGCGCCTGGGGCCGACTGTTGACCAAGTTACTCTGACCGGCACGTCGGACCGCACGTCGCTCGGTGGAGCTGCCTTCGGGCTTACGGCTGCGCCACCCCGGGGACGGCTGCGCCCGCCCGCGTCAAATCACGACGATAGTCGAGCCCGAGCAACGCGGCGACCGTTGCCGCGATCTGTGACTGTGTCACGACCGAAGCATTCTTGCGTTCACCAAGGGCCGGCGTATCCGGGCCGATCACGGCAAGCCACATCTCTTCCGCGCCGGCGACAGCGCGGCCGTGGTTGCTCCAGTCCTGAAGCGTTCGGCCGCGTCCGTGGTCCGTCGTGACGATCAGCGAGGTGCGTCCGCGGTAATCAGGATGGGCTTGCACCGCCGACCAGATCTCCGACAGGTATCGATCCACCGTTCGCGCGGCGTTGAGATAACGATCGTACCGGCCGGCGTGCGCCCATTCGTCCGTCTCGCCGTAGCCGACGAACATCACCCGGGGACGATGCTCCGTCAGATACCGCATCGCCGCGGCGTGCGCGAAACTGTCCCACGCGTTGTTATTCCAGTTCCGGAACGTCGTTGCATAGAGTTGGTTGAGCAGCGAGTCCGCGGCGTTGCGCGGGGATGGATACGGCGGCTCCCAGCCCGCGCGCACGACCACGCCGCTGCGCCGACGCGCGAAGATGTCCGCGAACACGTCCCATGTCGCGAACGCGGCCACTCGGCCGCCGAATCCCGGTTGTCTGTTCAGCCACTCGAATACCGTGACGTTCGGGTTCGGCCCGAAGTCGTTCCGATCGATGCGCGGGTCCACGAAGCCGGCAAGCAGCTCGTGATAACCCGGATACGAGAAGTTGAGACCGTTCGTGACGACGACATTGCTGCCCGCGGCGCGATTGCCGAAGATCTGTCCCTCGCGCGCGATCGTTCCCCACAGGAACGGCATAATCGCTTCGCGACGTTCTGTGGCGGTCGGGCGCCAGAACTTGCGACGTAACGCGATCGTGTCGCCGCCTACGGTGCGCGGCTCGCCGAACATGAGCGATGTGTCCGCGCCGCCGAACACTTCCTGCCAGCGAAGACCATCGGTGACGACCAGTATGACGTTCTGCGTTCGCGGCTGTCGCGCAGGCGAACGCTCCGCCTGGGCAAACAGGCTCGTGTTCACGACGAGCGTTGGCAATACAGCCAACAGCAGCTTGATACCTGCGCGAAGGACCCGTTGCATGTCTACTCATTATATCGATGCGCAGCTTTATCGGCAGAATCCGCATTGCCCTTTGACATAGGGGCCATTCAAGCACTGTGATGGATGCTTGAAAACGAACTTTTTGGCGCTCGGCACCCTGGCAACCGGCGGCGCCGCGAGCAGATTCATCCCCGTGGATTCGATGACGCGTTTGAACGAGGCCCTGGCTGGCCGATACGAGGTCGAGCGCGAGCTCGGCCAGGGCGGCATGGCCACGGTCTATCTCGCGCGCGACGTGCGACACGGCCGGCACGTCGCGGTGAAGATGCTGCGTCCAGAGCTCGCCGCGGTCATCGGCGCCGAGCGCTTCCTGGCCGAGATCAAGACCACGGCGAGCCTGCAGCATCCGCACATCCTGCCGCTGCACGACTCCGGCGAGGCGGCCGGCACCGTGTTCTACGTCATGCCGTACGTGGAAGGCGAATCGCTGCGCGATCGACTCAAGCGCGACAAGCAGATCCCCGTCGACGAGGCGCTTCGCATCACGCGAGAGGTGGCGAGCGCGCTCGACTACGCCCATCGGCACGGCGTCGTGCATCGCGACATCAAGCCCGAGAACATCCTCTTGCACGAAGGCCAGGCGCTGGTCGCGGACTTCGGCATCGCGCTCGCGGTGAGTCGCTCCGAGGGCGGCACGCGCATGACGGAGACGGGCATGTCGCTCGGGACGCCGCACTACATGGCGCCCGAACAGGCCATGGGCGAGCGCGAGATCAGCCAGCGCGTGGACGTGTATGCGTTGGGCTGCGTGCTATACGAGATGCTCACCGGCGACCCGCCGTTCACCGGATCCACGGCGCAGGCCATCGTGGCGCGCGTCGTCACCGAGACGCCGCGATCGATGGTCACGCAGCGGCGCACGATACCGGCCCACGTAGAGGCCGCGGTGTTCACGGCGCTGGAGAAGTTGCCCGCGGACCGTTTCGCTTCAGCGGGTGAATTTGCCGCTGCGTTAGGCGATCCGACGTTTGCTTCGCGCGGCACCAACGCAGCCAGGCTCACCGCGCCTGTCCCGAGTCGCACCGCGCGGCCCGCGACCATCGCTGGAGTCGTCGCGCTCGCGGCGCTGGCCGCGCTCGGGGCCTGGGGATGGCTGCGTCCGCGTCCTGCGACCCAGACGACGCGCTTCGAGATAACGCTTCCGGATTCCGCCCAGACGGTTGCGGGGATCAGCGTCACTCCGGAGGGCAACCGCATTTTGTTCAGGGCAGGCCGCCAAACCTATGTGAGGTTGCTCGCCGATTTCGCGCCGGCACCGCTGGCCGGTGTCGGCCCGGGGAGCAACCTGTTCTTCATGTCGCCAGACGGCCGCGAACTGGGGTTCAACGAAGGAGGGTCGCTCAAAGCGGTTCCCCTGACGGGAGGGACCGCGCGCACGATCGTCGCTGGCGCCGGCGGGTTTGGCGCATCCTGGGGATCCGATGGCAACGTCTACTTTGGAGGGTTCGCGCCTAACGGGTTGAAGAGCGTTCCGGCCGGCGGTGGCACTCCCGAAGTTCGGGTAGACAACACCGTGAATGTCACCGCCTTCCCTCAGTTGCTCCCGGGCGATCAGGTCCTGTTCACGCAGCTCACGAGCCCAAGGGACTCCGGAGAGATTCGCATCGTCGATCTGGCGACCAAGAAGGTGACGAGCCTCGGCGTCGGTTGGGCCGCACGCTATGTCCCTCCCGGTTACCTGCTCTTCGCCAGAGGCGGGTATCTGCTCGCGGCGCCGATCGACCTGAAGCGCCTCCAGCTCAGCGCGCCTCCGGTTCCGATCCTGGAAGACGTAGGCTCCGTTCCGACCTTCGCCTACGGAGGTGGCACGCTTGCGCTGGGGACCTCGAGTCAGCTGAATGCGCTGCTGACGCCTCTCGTGGTCACACTCAGCGGCCGCAAGCAACCGTTCGCGAATCTTCCATCGCGCCGCGACTACGGATTTCCGCGCGTCTCCCCTGACGGAAAGCGCGTCGCGTTCCGTGTCACCGACGAGAAGGCGCAAGCGGACATCTGGGTGTACACATTTCCCGCCGGGCCCCTGACGCGACTGACCTTCGGCGCCGGCGCGGCCGACGATCCCGGCTGGACGCCGGACGGCAAGCGGATTTCCTACGGCGCCAGTAAGGACGGCGTGCGCCGGCTGTACGTTCAGGCATCGGATGGGAGCGATGAGCCAACGCTGCTCCTCAGCAAGGCGTCACAGCCGTGGACCTCCGAATGGCTTCCCGACGGCAAGCGGTTTCTGTTCTCGAACGGCGCTTCGGCCTACGACATCGGTATCGCCTCGGTCGGCGCGCCTGATACGGCCAGGATGCTCCTTGCGACACCCTCCGATGAGCGTCGTCCGTCACTGTCGCCGGACGGACGATGGATGGCGTATCAGTCGAACGAATCGGGTCGACAGGAGATCTACGCTCGTCAGGTGGACGGGACGGGCAAGTGGCAGATTTCGACGGAGGGTGGCTTCTCGCCGAGATGGTCGCGGGGTGGCAGGACGATCTTCTTTCGGAATCGCGATTCGCTGTACGCGGCCGATGTCGTGACCGGAACCGCCGTCTCGGTTCGAGGAACGCGCGGCGTGCTGAACCTGGCAGGAACCGTGGATGCGTGGTATGACGTTCTTCCGGGGGATACCGCGTTCGTCATGCTTGGCGCGAACGTCGGCGACGGACCGCAGCGGAGGGAGCGGATCATGGTGATCACCAACTTCCTCGACGATCTGGAGCGGCGGTTCAAGAAGTAGGACGGGCTCCGAGCGCCCGTGTTACTCGTAGCGCAAGGCCTGCATGGGATCTACCCGCGACGCCCGACGCGCCGGCACATAACCGGCCGCAAGCGCAACGAGCGCCAACAGAATCGCGGACGCGATCATGACCACCGGATCGGCGCCGCCCATCTGGAACAGCATCGCCCTCGCCACGCGTCCGAGCGCGATGGCTCCCGCCAGGCCGACGACGCCGCCGACGAGCACCATGACGCCGACCTGCCGCAACACGAGCCCGCGTACCTGCGCGGCGCCGGCGCCGAGCGCCATGCGCACGCCGATCTCACGGGTGCGCTGCGCCACGGAGTACGCCAGCACGCCATAGAGACCGATGGACGCGAGCAGCGTCGCGAGCAGCGCAAACGCCGTGGACATCGTGCTGATCATCCGATCCACGAACACGTTCTGGCGGATCTCCTCGGGCATCGTCTTGAGCCGCTCCACGGGCAGCATGGGATCGATGCGCCGCACGACGGCTGGAATCGCGCGGATCATCGTGTTCGGGTCGCCGTCCGTGCGGACATAGAAGTTCATCTCGCCCACGCTCTCCTGGCGGTGCGGTATGGAATACACCGGCGGAATCGAGTCCTTCACGCTGGAGTACTTGGAGTCGCGCACCAGCCCGACGATCGCGATGTCGAGCTTCAGCGTATCCCCCCATCCCACGGCCATGCGCTTCCCCACCGGATTCGCGCCGAGGCCGAACTTGCGCGCGAAGGTCTCGTTCACGATCGCCACTTTCGGGCGGCCCATGTCGTCGGCCGCGGTGAACTCGCGTCCCGCCAGCAGGTCCACGCCGATCGTTCGGTAATAATCCGGTCCGACCGCGTTGAACCTCGTCTGTGCGTTGCCATGAACGTCCGCCCTGAAGCCCTCGACGGTCACGGTGTTCCCCCAGTTGCTCCCCGCGATGAGGGGCACGATGGACGACGTCACCGCGGCCGCCCCGGGAAGACCGGCCAGCTCCTCCTCCACGCGCGCGAACAAGGCTCGCGTGCGAACGGAATCGTAGCCGCTCTTCTCGGGCGCGAGCGCGAACGTCACCAGCTTCTCGAAGCGGACGCCGAGGTCCACTCGACTCACCTTCCAGAGACTCTTGAGGAACAGGCCCGCGCTCATCAGCAGCGCCATCGCCAGCGCGATCTGCGCCGTCGCGAGCGAAGTCCTGAAACGCCGGGCGGCTCGGCCACCCGCCAGCTTGCCCGAGTTGTTCCGCAGCGCCGTCACGAGATCGGGACGGGTGCTGTGGAGCGCCGGGAATAAGCCGAACGCAATGCCCGTCGTCAGCGACAGCGCGCCGGCGAACGCGACGGCCGCCCAACTAACGCTGAAGTCCATTGAGGCCGTGATCTCTGGAGGCAACAGGGTTGCGAGCCCTTGCAGTGTCCACGTCGCGAAGAGCAGACTCACGATGCCGCCGATGATGGCCAGGGTCACAGACTCGGTGAGAAGCTGGGCCAGCAACTGCCGCCGCGTCGCGCCGAGCGACAGCCGCACGGCCATCTCCATCTCGCGGTTCGTGGCGCGCGCCAGCAGCAGATTGGCGATGTTGGCGCATGCGATGAGGAGCACAAGTCCCGTGATCGCGAAGAGCATGAGGAGCGGTCCCTTCGCGTTGGACGTGTTGCTCTGCCCGCGGCGTCCGTCCGCGAGCAGGATCTCCTTGACGCGGAACCGCTTCATCACCGAATCGCGCATGTTTATCTGCAGTGGCGCCTCGATTTCGTTGATGATCGGGCGATACACGGCATTGATGGCCGGACGCGCCTGCTCGATCGTCGCGCCCGGCGCGAGTCGGGCAAACACATACAGCCAGTAAGCCCGCCGATCCTCCCAGCGCCGTTCCATGCCCACGCCGACGGTGCCACTCATGCTGACCGGCACGAATAAGGATGGTCGGGCCCCGAACGTCGTGCCCTCGAAGTTCCTGGCCGCTACGCCAACGATCGTCAGCGCCTTGCCATTGATCATCAGCGTCTTGCCGAGCACGGACGAATCGGCGTCGAGCTTGTTCCCCCAGAATCGGTGTGACAGCACGACGACCGGGTGCGCGCCAGGGGTCACGTCATCGGACGCCGTCAGGAGCCTGCCGAGCGCTGCCCGTACCTGGAGAATCGGGAAATAGGACCCCGATACGAGCAGCACCGACTCGGAGAACGCGCGGCGCTCATAACCCACGTTCGCCCCCATCCCGCGGTGCGCGGCAATCGCAGTGAAAACTTTCTGATCCGACTTCTGCAGATCGCGCAACATGGGATAGCTGAACACGTGCTCGCAGCTTCCCGCCTGACTGCAGGACTGTCCGCCCGGCTTCGGGCTCGGCGCGGCGAGGTTCACCAGGCGATCGGGCTCCGGCACTGACAGATCCTGGCGCATCATCCGGTGGAACATCGAATAGATCGCCGAATTCGCCCCGATGCCGAGTCCCAGCGACAGGGCCGCGATCGCCGTGACGAAGGGCGTTCGCGACAGCGTCCGCAATGCGAGCTTGAGATTGCGCATTCGTCTTCCCGGAAGATGTTGGTCCGCCCTTCTTCGACAGCCGGCGTTTGGATCTGGTTGCTCAGATCACTACTTCTGGGGGAGCTGTGGAGTTTCTGCAAGGCGGTCGAACCGCTGGCAGACGGTCGCTGCCGGCGGTAACGTCGGGCCATGACAAAAACATCGACGCGAGTTCTGCGCGCGCTTCTCACTGCGCTCCCGGTTACGGTTGACGCGCAGGACGCTGCCCGCCGCGACGCCGACGCCATCGCGCGCGCCATCGCCAGCTGGACGGCGGTCGCCGCGCCGCCGGGACACGAGTCCGTCGCCGCGGCCGCGCTGACCCGCGCGCTGAGCGGCTGGACCGCCGACGAGCAGGGCAACCTGGTCAAGCGCGTGGGTGGCGGCACGCCTCGACGCGTGGTCGCGTGCGCGATGGACTTCTCCGCGTACGTGGTCAGCCAGATCACGAGCGATGGCTATCTGCGGCTGCGGCGATCGGGCGCGGCTCCGCACCAGCTGTGGGACCAGTTCCACGAGGCACAGCGCGTCGCGATTTTCACCGCGCGCGGCCGCCGAGAGGGCGTCGTCGCGGTTCCCAACGGGCATTTCGGACAACAGCACCGCGGTGACACGATCGCTCGCACGATGGACGATCTCTGGGTGGACGCCGGGGCCGCGTCGCGCGCGGAGGCCGAACGCCATGGCATCGCGCTGATGGATCCGGTGGTGATCGACCGGCCGGCGTGGACGTTCGAGGGATATGCAGCCGGTCCCGCCGCGGGCGCGCGTGCCGGATGCGCCGCCGTTGCGACCGCCGCCACCGGACGCGTGAGCTCCGGTGAGACGATCTTCGTGATCTCGAACCAGCGGGTGTTCGGCTGGCGCGGACTCGCAACGGTGATGGCCAAGCTGGGTCGCGTCGCGACGCTCACCGTCGTCGAAGAGGGCCAGCGCGCTGGCGCGGGAAACTCGTCGGGCGTCGCCCTGCTGGATCGACTGGCGCAGCGGCACGGTGCCCTCGCGCGCACGGCGCGCGCGGACTCGGTGCGCGTCCTGGCGCCGCGCGTGCAATTTGCGCGTTCGCTGGTCGAGACGATTCACGCTGACGACGCGCGCTCCCTGCTCCAGGCGGTCGCTGCCGCGGGGGCCACATCTATAGAAGGGGCCCCATGGGTCGCGATCCCCACCGACACGGGCCGAACGCTCGCCGCGCGCGGGAGCGCGCTGGACGCGATCGAGCGCCAATGGGTTTCGCTGATGGATCTGCCCGGCGTCTCCGGGCACGAGCATCTCGTGCGCGAAGCAGTGCTCGCGGCGCTGCCCGACTGGGCGCGACGGGCCGCCGTGGTGGACTCGATCGGCAACGTGATCGTCGGCGTGGGCCCCGATCGCGATTCCATCGCGTTCATCGCGCACATGGATGAAGTGGGGTTCGAGGTCACCGGCATCCTGGGCGACGGGCGCGTGACGCTGCGCACGCGCGGCGGCGCCGTGGTGCCGTCGTGGGAGGGCGTGCCGGCGCTCGTGCATTTCGATCCCGTCGTCGGGGCGCCGGCCGTTGCGTCGATGCGGGGCGTATTCGTGCCGCGCGACTCGGGACGCTTGCGTTCGCCCGGCGCGCTGACGGCGTGGTTCGGACTGGACTCCATGCAGCTGGTCGCGCGCGGCGTACGGCCGGGGCTCAGCGTCACCGCGTACAAGCGGGCCGCGCGGCTGGCCGGCACGCGCGTGACGGGCCGCGGCACCGACGATCGCACGGGGTCCACCGCGCTCCTGTGGGCGATCCGGCGCCTTCGCGCCGACTCGTTGCGACGCAAAGTGGTCCTCGTGTGGTCGGTGCAGGAGGAAGGCGGACTGAATGGCGCGCGCTACTTCGGCGACCGGCACGGCACGTCGCTGCGGCGCGTCTACAGTGTGGACACGTTCGTGTCGAGCGACACGCCGCTCGAGTCGCCGCACTTCGCCTATGCGCCGCTCGGAAACGGCGCCGTGCTCCGCGCGCTGGACAACAGCAGCATCGTCCCGCGCGAGGACCGCGAGCGCATCGTGCGCATCGCGCGCGAACGCGGCATTCCGCTCCAGGTCGGGACGACGTTCGGCGGCACGGACGGTTCCGCGATCCAGATGTGGGGGCCGCACAACATCGGGCTGTCGTGGCCGGGGCGATACTCGCACGGGCCGGCTGAGGTGCTGGACCTCAGGGATCTCGAGTCGCTCGCGCGATTGATCGTGGCCGTCGCGAATGCGCGATAGGCTAGGGAAGTCGGACTAGGTGCCAGCGAAGACTTCTGTGAGGTCGATCGAGACTGTGACGTCGATTCGGCTTACGCGCCACTTGACGACATCAGGTACGCGTTGTGTCTTGCCAACACCCTAACAGACTTCCACCATCTCTCGCTCCCAATCCACGAGCCACACCTGCTCCACGCCGAGTACGAAGTAGGCGTCGCGCTTGAACTCACAGTTATAGGCGCGCGACGAGCGGCTGAGACACTTCGACGGCAAGCAGCCGTTGCGTCGAGAGATCACACTGGTGCTGCGAGCGAACGCGGAGGTATAGCGCGACCGCAGCGGTCGGGGCAACGAAGGTGCGTCAGTCCGGTTCACGTTTCGCTTGCGAGTACGCGCGCGTGGCGAAGTGCGGACTCCTAGCGGTGGCAGGGTGACCGCTAGCGGCAACCATCTAATGGCCCGCGACCGTCGTGCAATTCTTAGTGTCTATTAATGTGACGTTCCATGCCTTGCGGGCGGTCGACAAAGCACAGAAACGATGCCCGCGCTGGAAACTGTGCGCAGGCTCATCTTTTGCGGGGCGTCAGAGACGGCATACGACACTTGCGCCAGCGGTCGACGCGGCTCGATGGTCAGAACACGTGTGCCTTGTCTCTGTGGTCCACGGATTTAGGGAATACCGGAAAACCGTTCGGGGTCTCGAGTTAGCTCGACAGCCCCGACGCATCGTATTTCACCGATGCCCACGCCAGGCGTGTGACTCCTATGCGATGTCTTGTGCGCGTGCATCCGCTTTAATGACCTGGCACACACGGGGGCGTATGACGAGAAAGTCAAGCAATTGCAGATCCATCCTGCAGCGAGAGAAGTGCTCGGCCACGCTAACGCTGAAGCGAGGCATCTCCTCGCTCTGCCTAATGCTGGTGGGGGGAGCGCTGGCGTGCCGCGACCAGATCACCCCGACCTCCACGTTGGCTCCACTACGTGGCAGCGCGAGTATCGTTGCCGATCCAGACGTGTTGAGCTGGAACAGATTTGACGCCGACGTCGACGTGTCAATCGATGGTTCCACATCCGGTCTGACTCAGCTCGGCACCTCCACTCGCGGATTGAGCTATCACATCACGAAACGAAAGGACCAGTCAGGGCGCTGGTTGACGGATCATTCGATTGGCGAATACCTGCCCCGAGTTCCCGGCGGATCCGCAAGGAATCATAGGCCTCGCTTGTCGCGCTCGAGCGGCGCTGCCCGCGCATCGGCTCCGACGCTTTTTGATGTGACGGGCCGCGTGGTCGACCGAGCCCCAGTCTTGCTCAATTCGTCGTTCGATTCATCTTTTGCAAAGCCGAGGCAGACCACAATCGCGCCGCGTACTTTGGACCGCTCCGCAGCGCGTACCACATTCGTTCCTGCGGATACTGCGAGGGATTGGATTGATCGGTACATGGTCAGTCCAGCAGGGGCATCCCGCTTTCGTTCGCGTTTGAACCGACAGATGGGTTTGCCCGAGTCCGCCGGGACCGGGCGCTCACGGTATACCGAACGCCGGGGTGAATTGAGCTCAGAGATCACGATCAATGATCTGAAGGGCGTTGTCGAGGAGATACGGGTCAAGCAAGGAAAGCGCACCCGCAGTGTCATCGCACGCGAGTACGCACTTCAAGAGAACGGTGTCTACGTGCTGAAGTTGGAGCGCGTTACACGCTTCGCCGAAGGCGCCGAAAACAAACATCACTCGATCGTTCTCATGTACCGCAACGTTCGGCTCTCGGAGGACCGCTAACATGACAAATCCGCAGCCATTGAGAATTGCTGCTCTGGTCCGTTTCTCAGTGCTCGCCGCGATATCATTCGCACCTTCGTCCACCACAAAGGCGCAAGACCCGCCTGTTGTCTTCCTGCATGGCATTCAGTCGAACGGATCGGTCTGGGACTTCGCTGCGAACAATCTGAGCCAGCGCTTGCGAATGACCCCGGTGAAACCAAGTATCGATTGGACTCGCCGCGAGCCGGAGCAGGCCTCGCAGCTGGGGAGTATTCTGAATGGCAATCCGCTGACCGCCAACTCTTCGCTGCGCTTTCCATTCGTAACGCGGAGTAACGGTGGCCTTGCCTCGCGCGAGTTTAGTAGGGGCGACGCTCGGTTACGGCAGTTGGCAACGGTGGCGACTCCACACACGGGTGCCGAGCTCGCGAACAACTGGTTGAACTACAACACCGCGAATTACTCGGTAAACTTGAGCAACGCGATCTACGTCCCAATCGACTTCTACTACACCTACGATCCTGAACCGCCTGCGACTCTGGACTTCGCGTACGCTATCGCGACGCCAATCGCCTTTCTTGCCGCAGGGATCGATGCTCTCATGTGTCCTTTGGCGGGACTTTGTGTGGTCTGGGACGGCGTCAACTTTGTCGCTGCGCCGGTCGTTCACGAGATGGCGGAGGGTTCTCAAGCCCTTCAGCAACTCAACGCGCCTAGCAACCTGACGAGAGAATCGGGTGCGATAACCCGACGTATAGGCTTATGGACCGAGTTGGATCCCATCGATGCCATTTTTGTTTTGTTGTCTGACAATCCCGACGACTGGAGCAATGCGCGCGGCGCGTCGACCATCTTGTACTTCCAGCTATACGACTACTACTCGGACCACTGGGATAGCTTCCTCGCGGCATATTCGCCGCTGTGGCTCGAAGGTATGGCGTGGCTCATCGACATGGATGCGGCATGGCAAGAGTTGATCGGCACTCTAGGGTGGTATACGCGCTTCATCGATCCGGAGACCGGCTATTTCTATTCTCAAATGGGTGTTGTGCCGAGCGACGGAGTGGTTCCCTATAATTCGGCCGAGTACCCGGGTGGCACGAGAAGCCAGCAGATCCCCGGGAACTTGGCTCACACGAAACAGGCAAGCAGCCAAGTAGTAACTGACGCGTTGTACGACGTCCTACGAAACGACTTCTTAATCGATCCACGTAATCCCCCTCCGCCATCGGGCTCATATTGGGTGAATATCGGTGGTCCAACTACCATGCGGCCTGGAAACACGTGCTATTGGTACGCGTCCACAAACGTTGCTGACGCGAGCTATCAGTGGTCCGCCGACGGAAATGTGGTTGGCACCGGCTCGGAGCTGTGGTATTCTGCAACGTCGAGCTTTACGTTGAACGTGCTTGCCTCGAATTCGCAGGGACACAGTGCCTCGCACTCGATTTCTGTAAGCGTTTCAAACGAGAACGGCGATTGTCATTTTCAATAGTCAACGAGGCGAGTGACCGTATCGTTGATGACGGTGTCGTCGTGAGCGCCGGCGACACACCGTGTCCGGAGAGCTTGAAGTGCAACCAGAACTTGACCGTATGACGACCTCCTTTGGTCTGATGCTGTTCCTGAGCGTCATCTTGGTCGCCGCCTCCTGTCGCGAAGGGACAGGGCCAGGAACTCCTGAGGATTTCATTCTCTGGAGCGTGCCGTCCGGATCGCCGACTGACGGCACGCCGCATGATCCCGCCGCCAACGCGGATCGCAGTATGGTCTACTTCGTCGCTCCTGATTATCGGCTGAAGAAGATCGACGGGATGAACGGCCAGGTCGTATGGGAATCTCAAGCTGGATCGGTCTCGGCAACGTTTCCGCAGTGGAACGCCGTTCTTTCGGGGCATGTCGTAGCGATTGCGAAAGTGGATGTGCTCGCGTTCGATACCACGACAGGATTACCACGATGGACCTACGTAGCACCCGATGGTGAGGCGACCGGTTATAGCCCTCTTGTCGCGAATGATTCCACCGTTTTTGCCGCCGGTCGAACGGCTCGGATTCATGCGATCGATGCATCTGCGGGATCCGCGCGATGGGTCGCTGATCTGCGAGAATCGCAACCCGATATTGGCGCTCTCAATCCCACCTATTATGACAATATTCTCTATGTGTGCACTCTAAACTTCCTGACACTCCCCAGCCGCGGTACGCTATGGGCGCTCGATGCGCAAACGGGAAGCGTGAAGTGGACATTTCGGTTTCAGCCTGAGTTGCCGACGCAGGGCTCCGCGTGTTATGGGTCTGCAGCAATCTGGCAAGACCTCGTCATACAGCCGCAGGAGGATGGCCGGGTCCTAGCCTTCGACCGACGAACCGGCGTCCTGAGATGGACCGCTCCCCGAGTACACGACGTAAGCCAGTCTCTGGGCGATCGGCGTTGGGCAGCAGTCGGTGGGAACCATCTTCTCGTGACCAGCCAGGCCAACCGAGGGATGATCGTGGCGTATGATCCTGCGACCGGAGCGGAACGCTGGCGCGACACCCAGCATGGGGGGTCGCTGTATCCGCCAGTTTTAGACGAGTCAACAGCATATGTGGATCATGGCTGGATCTTCGCATCATACGATTTAATGAGCGGAAAAGTGCGCTGGCAAACACCACAAAGTGTTCGCGAACCTGCGACCGTTTTCAAAGGGCGACCGATAATTGTCAGCGACCGGATCTATGTTGCGGGAAGGAACGGCTCGTACGGATTACGGCGCTAGCCGAGCCACGGTATTGCATCGTGCTCGTGCATTCGTTGATCATCGGCGTTGCGCTGTTTTCACAAGCGTTGCTCGGTCCAAGCACTGTGCAGCAGCGGCCGATCGAGACAATTGTCCAATGGAAAGCGTCAGGAATTCAGCGAACGCCTCGACCGAATCAAGCTGCGTCGTTGCTAACGCTCGCTCCGCCGATTGACCGTTGCACGTTCCGCCGTGGGATCGCGCTTTTTGGAAGCATCGCCGGCGGTGCTTTAGCCGGCTATCTGCTTCATACCCTGACGTCGAGCTTTCTCGCCGATCCAAGCGACCCGGACGTCAAAGCTGAACGGCGCAAGTGGATGGTCGCCGGTGCGGCCGTCGGTGTCGTTATTGGAATTGTGCAAGCTCGTAATCATCGCTGCCGGCGGTGAACTACCTGATCTCGCGTCGCCCTTGCAGACTCGAGTACTCTTCTCCTCGTGTGCATGCCATTGACGATTCGAACCGCGATTACCGCCGGGTTCACGACGGTCATGGCTGCGTGCGCGCCAGGTCGCAATCGGGCCGAGGACACCAAATCGAGTGCGTCGGCGAGCGATACGCTCTGGCTCTTCGCGGCCGATGCCGCGGGCGACGCGGTGCGCGCCGCCGACAGCGAGGCGGATCTCGTCAAGCGATATGGCGCCGCGAACGTCCGCCGCGATTCAGTCCTGCTCGGTGAAGGAGAGTTTGCGGCGGGGGTGGTTCTCTTCCCGCGCGACTCCACGCGCCGCGTGGAAGTGGCGTGGAAGGACCGAGTCAATCGCGCGAAGCCGGAGTTCGCGCGCGTGACCGGATCGCGGTCGCGGTGGATCGTCTACCCCGGGGTATCGCTGGGAACGTGTCTCGAGGAAGTCGAACGGATCAACGGCGAGCCGTTCACCTTCTTTGGGTTCGCGTTCGACGGCAGCGGGACCAACCACACGTGGGGCAAGGGCCGCCTCGATTCACTCTGGGGGTCGGAGGCGGGCTCGAAGCGCGTTTGGATCCGCTTCGAGCCTCGTCCGCCGAGCCCGCCGCAGATCACCGCGGCCGAACGGCGGCAGCTCGAAGGAGACAAGGTGCTCTCTTCGAAGAATCCGATCGTCCGCAAGGTACGGCCCTGCGTCTACGAGCTGCTGCTGACGCCTCGTTGACCTTGTCGGCTTTGTTTGTCCGCTTTCTAGTTCTTTGCTCGCCGCTGAGCTTCGCGCTCCAACGACGCCATGATTTCGGCCGCCATCTCGGGCGCGAAGATCTTCGCCGCCAACGCGGGCGGCCATTCGCCCGGTAAGCCCGAATAGGAGTAACGCACACTCACCCCGATCGGGCCCGTGACGCGCTGCTCCACGCGAAAGCTGAATTCCGCGCTCAACGACGTCAGCCGCGTAACATCGCGACGCACTGGAAGTGTGTCGTCCTTCGCGATCATCCAGGCGGCGCCAAAGCCTTTGAAATCGCGGTCCGTCGTGCGCAGGCTGTTGTGGAGCTTGAGCACGTAGTCGGCGCTGGCCGAGTCGCCCGGGAACTGATACCGGCCGTAGATCCGCTGGATCCGCTTGGAGTCGTGCTGGCTGAGGACGCGCGACTCCACCAGGAACGGCACCCACTTGGGCCAGTTCTCGAAGTCCAGAACCACAGCTTCGACGTCCTCGGGGGTCGCGTCCATCACGCCGTCCACCTGGAACCCGCCGCGTGACGTTGGACGGTTCCTCGGCCAGTCGACGGTGTACTTCCCGAACTCCACGAGGTGGCGGTGCGGATTCTCGGGCGGGGGTGGGATGCTCACCTTCCACACGCCGTCCTCGAGCACCATGGTCATTTCCGCCGGACTGTCCTTTCGCGGCGAGGACATGAATGGAATGAGCGCGAACAGCGTTCCCGTTCGCATGATGGCCGCGAGCGTCGCCGTGTCGCCCCGGCGCGATACCTCCCGTACGGTGCGCGGCAGATAATGGGCGAAGCGGCCGGTGCACTCGAGATTGCCCGGCGCGAACATCTCGGCATACGCCGGCGACATTTTTGTGTCCTTCTTCGAGCGCGCTTCGAGCACCTGCTGCGACGCCTTCGTATAAAAGGGCCAGGTTTCCTTGCATTTGACGCCGCGCGCGAGCTTGACGAACGCTTTGGCGCTCGACACGGGGTCGTCGCGCGACGGACCGCACGCCGCGAGAGCGAACAGAATCAGGGCTGGGGCCCGTATGCGCATATCAATCAGACGCACCAGCACTCGTGCGGTCTCAGTAGCGCCAGCTTCGCACGTCGGCGCCCCGCGGCGCGGTCATGAGCATGCGCTCGACGGCCCATGGCATCACCATCTGCGGATAGCGAAGCCGCGAGTACGCGTTGGCGCGCGTGTGATCGCCGTTCCAACAGTGCTCGTCCCGGTCGCCATAGTCTACCACCGCGTCCGCCGGCGGATCAGCGTTGCGGAGAAACTCCTCCAGGAGATACACCGCGTTATTGAGATAGTAGTTGTCCATGTCCCCGACGTAGATCCGGAGCTTGCCACGCAACTTGGGGCCGAGCGTCTTCCAGTCGCGCTCGAGGATGTAGGAGAGGTCGTAGTTCTCGCGCCAATACTCGGCGACCGATCGGTCTATGGTGCCGGTCAGCTTGTTCCAGATCGGCTTGGGATATCCGTCGGCGCCGATGGGTGAATACACGGACTCCCATACGTCCCACTGGTCCCCCGAGCGGCTTTTGCTACCGAGCGCGAGCTCGCGGTGGTTGGTCTGCTCCAGCGTCGTGGAAATGTGGCCGAGATAGTTCCGTTGCCCGGGACGCGCCACGCGCTTGAACGGCCCGGCGGTGTAGTACGCATTCGTATCCTTGTAGATGTCCACGACGGTGTAGGCGCGAAAGTCGATCGGATCGGGGCAGGCGACCCACGCGCCGTTGTATTCCTCGGGGTAGAACATCTGCGCCGCCATCGCCTCCCAACCGCCGGTGGAGCCGCCGAACGTGAAGCGCGCCCACCCCTGGCCAATGCCGCGGAAGCGCCGCTCGATCTCCGGGATCAGCTCGTACTGGATCGCGTCGCCATACGGTCCGTTATTCGCCGAGTTGACGGCGTACGAGTCGTCGTAGAACGGCGTGGCGTGCTGGATCTCGATGAGCAGCGCGCGCGGAAATCCCTGTCCGGTCCAGTCCTTGTAGAACTGCCACGCGTGCTCCTGCTGAATCCGATTGTAGCCGCGCAGGTTGAAGCGCGCACTGAAGTCTGGCGCGAGGCTGGAATCCGGCGGCGTCTCGCGCCAACCGCCAAAACTCGAGGGAAAGTGGCCGTGGTTCACCATGAGCGGATAGCGCGCGTCGGGATGCTCGTCGAACGCCCAGGGCAGCAGCACCCAGGCGGCGAGGTGCGTGTCGCGTCCCCAGAACCTGGAGAGCCGCTCGCTGCGGATCTTCACGTACTTGACGTACTTCGTCTCCTGCTTGGCGAAGTCGTCGACGGGCGGGATCTCCTGGTCGAGCGTGATGCTCACCACGTTCGCGCGCGCGGGGTCGAGCGCTACGGCGCGCGGCGCGGAGTACAGGTTGCCCGGCTTGCGCGTGAGCTGCTGTCCCTCGCCTTTGTCCGGTGGGAGCTTCACGACGTGCCCGTCACTTCGGCGGAACGTCTCGTAACGGTTCAGCAGCACCTGCACGCGATAGGTTCCGCGCGGCAGGTCGGCGATCGAACGCAACGGATAGCCGAACGCGTTTGCGTCCATGGTGCGGGTCTCTCCCGGCCTCCAGCCGTCGACGTCCACGCCGAACACCTGCTGCGTGCCGGGCGCGTCACTCACCTGGAACCGGGGCTCGCCGGTGGTGTCGCTGGAGACGAAGAGGAGGAGCCGGCCGTCGAGCGGCGTGCTGCTACGTGCCGCGGGGTATGTGATGGCGAATCGCAGCGGCGCTGTGCGAGCCTGCGCGAGTGCGGGCGCGGGCGCCGCGGCGGCGAGAACCGCCAGGAGTACGAGGGCGAGACGAAGCCTGCACGCGGGCATGGGCATCCACTCCTGAAAGGCGCCGGTTGGGATGCGCCGAACATGCAGCGGCGGACTTCCCGGCACTAGCTTGGACATTCGAAGGCCGTGTGGCAGTGTATTGTAGGTACCGCCGTTGCAGACTCGCGTAGCGAAGATGTCATTCCGAGCGCAGCGAGGAATCTGCATCTTGTCTATCATTCTCGACTGGCATCATTGCTTCGCCCGACGCAGCATAGAAGTGCTCCGGCCAGTGAGGAATGATGCTGACGCGAATCGCCGCGGCTCTGCTGATCGTTGCTCGATCAGCGGAATCGCAAACCGTCCCGCCGATCATAGACATGCACTTGCACGCCACCAGCGTCGCTCCGTTCGTAGGCCTGACCGAGGGACGACTTCCGGTGCCCCACTGCGTTCCGATGACGGACTATCCCGTCCCGGCGTCCGGCCGCGAATGGCGGAGAGTATTCGCAAGCCCGGGTGATTCCTGTCGCGCGACGATGTCGGCGACGTCGGACACGGCGCTCATGCGGCAGACGCTGGCCATCATGGAGCGGCGAAACATCATTGGTGTTGTGAGCGGATCGCGTGTGAGCGAGTGGATGGCCGTCGCGCCGAAACGTCTCGTGCCGGCAAACGACCTCAGTCGCCCCGCTCCGATCGATACCTTGCGCGCCTGGCTCACCGGTAAACGCTTCGCGGCCATCGCGGAAATCGCGGTGCAATACAACGGGATGGAGCCGGACGATCCGGCCCTTCGGCCGATCTGGGCGCTCGCGGAAGAGCTCGAGATTCCCGTCGGCATTCACATCGGTACGGGACCGGTCGGCGCTCCGCACTTCGGGCCATTCCCGCGGTATCGTGCTCGCTTACACAGTCCGTTGCTGCTCGAGGAAGTGCTCGTTCGCCATCCCGGGCTGCGCGTCTGGATCATGCACGCCGGCTGGCCGATGCTCGACGAACTGCTCGCGATGCTGTGGACGCACCCGCATCTGTACGTCGACGTCGGAGTGCTCGACTGGGCGCTGCCCCGCAAGGAGTTTCACCGATACCTCCAGCGCATCGTCGAGTCGGGGTTCGGCAAACGAGTGATGTTCGGCTCGGACCAGATGATCTGGCCAGAGACGATCGAGATGGCCATCGAGAGCATCGAGTCGGCCGCGTTTCTATCGCCGGAGCAGAAGCGCGACATCCTCTACAACAACGCCGCGCGATTCCTGCGGCTCACCCCTCAGGAAATAGCCAGGCATCATGGCAAGGACAACTGACATGGTCGAGCGTGTCTGGTCCCGTACTTGCCGCTCCCACCGTCGTTCACCTAACGGGGGAGAAAATATGCATCGTGATGGACAGCCGGACTCGTCTGACGCGAAGATCGAGCGCGCGAAGGACCAAGCATTGGGCAATCATGACGACAACCCTGGGGTGGCGGATCACATCGGCGAAGCAGCGGGCGGCGTCTCGGGTGTGGTCGCTGGCGCAGCGGCCGGATCGGTCGTAGGTCCAGTCGGGACCGTCATCGGCGGCATTGTTGGAGCGATGGGCGGTTGGTGGACGGGACGCGCGATCTCTGAAGCCGCGACCGCGATCACCTCCGACGACGACATGTACTATCGCAAGCACTACGAGTCGTTGCCGAACCGTCTCGCCGACCGGGCATACGACGACGTGAAGCCCGCGTATTACCTCGGCCACCTCGCGAGCCGGAACCCCGACTACCGCAGTCGTTCGTTCGACGAGATCGAGACCGACTTGCGTGGCGGCTGGAGCTCAGACAAGAAGTTCGGCTCGTGGGACGCAGTCCGTAGCTACGCAAGCGAAGGCTACACACGAGGCCGCGCGACGATCGGCAACGTAGGCGAGCGCGTGGCCAACGCGGCCGACGACCTCAAGGATCGCGTTGACGACAACCCCGCGTCACGTCCAGGTCCGGATTCAACAGACTCCGAGCGGCGCTTCTAGCGCCCAAGTTACATAGCTCGGGACAGACCCCGATCCGCTGCAGCGGATCGGGGTCTTGTTGTTGGGGGGGGCCAGGAACACAAGCCGGCCGACGTCGCCGCTCGGGGCGGCCTTCTCTCGATCCGATTGGGTCTGTTCGGCGGGCCGTCACGCGCGCAGCGGAAGCGCGACAGCGTGATAAACCACGACAATCTGTTGCGACTCGGCCGCCTGGCCGACCGCGCGCGGCGAAGCAGGAGTGACGGCAGGCGGCACAGAGTCGTGTTGGCAGTAACAAGGAGCAGGTCTGCCTCTCTACTTTGCCGCTTCGGTTTGGCGACACCTCGGATTTCGTGCGCTCATCGGGCTGACCGTATGCGCCGTCGCCCTCATCGGAGTCCTGGTAGGTAACGCGTTTCCCGGCTCGCACCCACCCTCGCTGGGGCTGTTCCTGCTGTTCATCGCGGCCGTCGCGTCGTTGTTCATACGTCGCGCACGTCCGGTCGGTAAAGGATTCGTCATTGGGTTTGCGGCGCTCACGCTGGTGATGCCGCCCACGGTCACGCTTTGGTTTGGCTACCCCGCTCGCGTCCTGAAATGGAACGTCATCGAGCCGATGAAGCGGCGGTCTGACGCGCGGAAGGCACGGCACCAAGAGCTGGAGAGGCGCCCATCCCCCATTGGTCTGCAACCGCCGCTATGGAACGCCGTCACGCACATCGGGCGCCTCGACAGCGGTTGCGTCAGAGCGCTGCGTAACCGTGGCGTTCCCCCCCCCGTGTCGGAGCGGGAAATGTGGCGCGTGCCAGCGTGTACCGCGGAGCGTCGCAACGCCCTCGGCGACCAGAGCATCTCGGAGGGCGACGACGGCTGGCGTTGGAGTCTCGTGGCGAGCCTCGCAGACAGCACCGGCGTTCGCATCATTCTTCAGCCCAACTCGGCGATCAAGTTGCACGGGCCAATCGTGGAGCTGGACGGCGGCTGGTTGCGCATTCGCGACCACGACAAGGCGCCGTACCACACGTTCTCGACGCCGATACCGATGATGCGTCGGCTGCGCGAGTGTCTGCTCCTCGCGGCATCGAAGGAGCCGCCGGCCAACATCCCGCAATGGCAGTTCTTTCCGCAAAGCAGGGCGATGCGTCGCGCCTGCACGGACTTCACGGCCACGAGCACTCGCGTCACGGAAGCTGGTGACCCGAATGTTCTGATCACCCTCCCCAACGGCATCTCGTCACCGCGATTCGAGCATGGCGAGCTGACGTTGCGTGTGCTCGCGCCGGGCCGCTTCGAGATCCGCGGTCGAGCATGGGAGCGCCGTTACCTGCTCGACGCCGATGGAAAGCTCCACGTCAGCACCGGACGCCGCGGCGCGCAGGTGAGCGACGGAGCTCCGAGCGCGTGCGAGCTGGACATCCGGACGCCGTGTGGCGCCTAGCGTTACGCTCAGCAGCAACGCGAAGGCGGGTGGAGCGTTGCTGCAGCTACGGAGTCGTTGCTGCAGAGTCGTCGCTGCAAGAGTTGTCAGTCCTTGTACGGATCGAACTCGTTCTCGCCCGCCATGACCACGACGACCGGCCGTAGCGTGTGCAGCACACGGATCGTGTCGCCCTGCGCGGTGAGCACGTCCGGCAACCTGCGATAGGCCTGCGGCGCTTCGTCCAATCCGCCGCCGCGGAGGATCACGCCCTTCGGCCCGATCCACTCTTTCACCATCTCCCACGACACCTTGCCGGGCGAGACGATGCGCGCCTTCGGGCCCCAGCCTTTCAGCTTCCCGCGCGCTTCCGTTCGAGACATGACGCGTCCGGCTCCGTGCACCGTCGAGTACAGCGACGCCCGCTGTAGATCAGCGTCGCCGTCCTTCGCGCCCTCGACGATGACAGCGTCGTCGCCCATCGAACCGCCGATGAATCCCTTCTGGCCGGGGAACGCCGGCGTCGCGCCCTTGCGCACCACGACCAGCTCGCGTCCGCCATGCTTTTCCTTCCACGCGAAGTTGTGGTGGTTGTGCACCAGCTCCATCTCCCTGCCACCGAGGATGTCCACCACTCGGCGCGCGACCCACTCGCGTCCCGCGTAGGCGTACTGGCCGGCGAGCTCCATCAGGTTCCAGTACGCGTCGCCGAGCGGCGTGGAGAGATCGAGCAGGGCTTCCGTTTCCTTGGCGCGCTCGCCCCACTTCTTGTTTTGCGAGAGCGCGAGAAATCCCGACGCGATCGTGTGGCCGAGTCCGCGCGACCCAAAGTGCACGCCGACCCAGATCGTGCCCATCTCGTCGGCGAAGACATCTATATAATGATTGCCGCTGCCGACCGTTCCGAGCTGCTCGCGCGCTTTGGCGAGGAGCTTGTCGTGCTCGTGGCTGCCGGCGGCCTCGCGCAGCGCCTCCCATTGCGGGGCGTTGAATAGCGGATCGTCCGTGGGCGCGTCGTCGGACTCGTTGCGACGGCCGATGCCGAAGGAGATCGAGCGCTGGATCTCGTCGGCGAAGTGCTCGAGATACTTCCGGTCGAAGGAGTCGAGCTCGAGGTTCGTGCGAATCGCCGCGTTGCCGCAGGCGATGTCGAATCCGACGCCGACGACGGACGCCTTGTTGTCGTACGCGGCGACGCCGCCGATCGGCATGACGTAGCCGACGTGTCCGTCCGCCATGAGCGCGACCCGCTCCGCCCGCGTCGCCACGTCACGGAGCTGCTCGAGCGTCTTGTCGTCGTGCGTGCCGAAGATCGCGGTGACATTGCTCATGGATCACTGGCTATGAATCTTCCCATCCCTTCGCCCGGCTCAGCGCCTTGACCCACCCGGCGGCAATCTGCTTCCTCGCCGCTGGTTTCATCCCGGGCTTGAACCGCTTGTCGGTCTGCCACTGCCGCGCGATGTCTGCCTGACTCGTCCAGTATCCCACCGCGAGCCCGGCGAGGTACGCCGCACCGAGTGCGGTCGTCTCGGCGACCTTCGGGCGCACCACGGGCACGTTCAAGAGGTCGGCCTGCAACTGCATCAGGAGATCGTTGGCGGAGGCGCCACCGTCCACGCGGAGCTCTTTGAGCGTGATGCCCGAATCCGCCTCCATCGCCTTGAGGACGTCCATCACTTGCAATGCGATGCCCTCGAGTGCGGCGCGCGCGAGGTGTGCCTTCGTCGAGCCTCGCGTCAAACCGACGATCGTTCCCCGCGCATACTGATCCCAGTGCGGCGCTCCGAGCCCGGCGAAGGCCGGCACCAGATAGACGCCGCCCGTGTCCGGCACGCTCGCGGCGAGCGGCTCGACCTCTGGCGCCGAGCGAATCATCTCGAGGCCGTCACGCAACCACTGGACGACGGCGCCGGCGATGAAGATGCTGCCCTCGAGCGCGTACTCCGTGCGCGCGCCGATGCGCCACGCCACCGTCGTGAGCAGGTTGTTCTTCGAGGCGATCGGTTTCGTGCCGGTATTCATGAGCATGAAGCAGCCGGTGCCGTACGTGTTCTTCACCATCCCCGGCTTGGTGCACACCTGGCCGAACAGCGCGGCCTGCTGGTCGCCGGCGATGCCCGCGATCGGGATGGGCGCGCCGAACAGCGTGGTCTCGCCGTACACCTCGCTCGACGACCGCACGTCGGGCAGCATCGAGCGCGGCACGCCGAAGATCGCCAGCAGCTCGTCGTCCCAGTCGCCCTTCGCAATGTTGTAGAGCATCGTGCGCGAGGCGTTGCTCGGATCGGTGACGTGGACCTTTCCGCCGGTGAGATGCCAGATGAGCCACGAGTCCACGGTGCCGAAGGCCAGCTCGCCCGCCTTCGCCTTGGCGCGCGCGCCCTTCACGTCCTGAAGAATCCATTGGACCTTCGTCGCGGAGAAATACGCATCGATGACGAGGCCGGTCTTCTTCCGGATGATGCGATCCAGTTTTCTCGCCTTGAGCCGGTCACACAGGGATGCGGTGCGCCGATCCTGCCAGACGATCGCGTTGCAGATCGGTTGTCCGCTCGCGCGATCCCACACGACGGCCGTCTCACGCTGGTTCGTGATGCCGATCGCGGCGACGTCGGTCGCGTTGATGCTGGCCTTCTGCAGGACCTCCGCGGCAACGCCGACTTGCGTCGACCAGATGTCGCGCGGGTTGTGCTCCACCCAGCCGGGCTTCGGGAAGATCTGCGGGAATTCCTTCTGCACCGTGGCGACGATGCCACCCGCGCGATCGAAGAGGATGGCCCGCGAGCTGGTCGTGCCCTGGTCGAGCGCGAGAATGTATGTCATCAGTTGGCCCACATGATCTTGTAGAAGTACTCGTAGAAGAACGCGCCGAGCACACCGCCGATCACCGGACCCGCCACGGGGATCCAAGCGTAGCCCCAGTCAGAGCTCCCCTTGCCCGCGACGGGCAGGATCGCGTGCGCGATGCGAGGTCCCAGGTCGCGTGCGGGATTGATAGCGTAGCCAGTCGGTCCACCGAGTGAAAGCCCGATGGCCCAGACGATCACGCCGACCAACGCCGGGCTGAAGCCTTTCGCCAGGTCGGAGCCGGCCACGAAGTTGCCGGGTGAGAGCACCGCCGACAGCGCGAGCACCAGAGCGAACGTTCCGATGACTTCGGCAGCCAGGTTCGGAATTGGTTTTCTGATCGCCGGTCCGGTACAGAAGACGGCGAGCTTCGCGCCCGGGTCCGGCGTCGCGCTCCAGTGCGGCAGATACAGAAGCCAGACCACAGCTGCGCCGACGATTCCGCCGGCCACTTGCGCAGCAACATACAGCGGCACCTTCGCCCATTCGAAGGTTCCGATCGACGCCAGCCCGATCGTCACCGCCGGATTGAGGTGCGCGCCGCTGATGCTGCCGACGCAATAGACGGCGATCGTCACGGCGAACGCCCAGCCCGCCGTGATCACGATCCAGCCGGAGCCATGCCCTTTGGTCTGTTGCAACACGACATTGGCGACCACGCCGTTGCCGAGCACGATCAGAATCGTGGTGCCGATGAATTCCGCGAGAAAGGGAGACACGGGCTGTGGTGGAATGTGATAGGAGGACGGCCGTCGGCCGGCCCAATATGCATGGCGCTGGCAGGCGGCGCATCACCAGTAACGCCCTCAGCGCGTAGCCGGTGCCTGGCGGCGGAAGTGATTTGCGCCAGGAGTCGTTTGCTACGAACGTTGCGGCGTGACTGAATCGGTCATCTCCATCTCGGAATTGTCGCGCAGCTTCGGCACCACGACCGCCCTCTCCTCGGTGAGTTTGTCCATACCGCGCGGGGCGGTCTACGGCCTCGTCGGCGCAAACGGAGCGGGCAAGACGACGCTCATCAAACACATTCTGGGTCTGCTGCGGGCCGAGAGCGGCTCGGTGCGCATCTTCGGACTCGATCCCGTCGCCGATCCGGTCGGCGTCCTGTCGCGCATCGGCTACCTCTCCGAGGAAAACGACCTGCCCGGCTGGATGCGCGTCGACGAGCTCATTCGCTACTCGCGCGCATTCTATCCCGCGTGGGACGATGCCTACGCGGAGGAACTGCGGCAGACATTCGCGCTCGACCCCTCGGCGAAAATCAAGACTTTGTCCAAGGGGCAAAAGGCGCGCATGGGACTGCTCGTCGCGTTGGCATATCGGCCCGACCTGTTGGTGCTGGATGAACCGTCGTCCGGCCTCGATCCCATCGTGCGACGCGACATACTCGGCGCCGTCATTCGCACCATCGCCGATGAAGGCCGCACGGTGCTCTTCTCGTCGCATCTGCTGGACGAAGTGGAGGAGGTCGCCGATCACGTCACGATGATCAGCCAAGGAAGGATCGTTTTGAGCGCGCCGCTGGACGCCATCAAGCAATCGCACGACGGCGCGTCGCTCAACGATATCTTCGTCGCGCGCGTCGGGGCGTCCCCACCGGCAACTGCAGATTCCTCGCTGCGCTCGGAATGACAGGCGCCGCTGCCGCAATCGCCTGGGAATTCCGGCGACGGCATCGCTGGGGGTTGATCGCCATCGTCGCCTACCTGCTCGTCATCGGCACGATCAAGCTCGTGATGCTCCAGTCGGGACGGCAGATCACCGTGGACGACGTCCTGAGTTTCGTACTCGTGTTCCTGGTCCCCGTCACGTCCGCCTTCACGTATTTCCTCGCCGTGTTCACCTACGGCCTCTCCGGCGACATCGCCGCGCGTCAGTCGATGTATCCAGCGCGCATGTTTACGCTGCCGGTGTCTACCGCCGCGCTCGCGGCGTGGCCGATGCTGTACGGCGCAATCGTCACCGCGGCGCTCTGGGCGGCAACGCGGGTGTTCGGAGTGTGGCCTGTGGACGTCGCCGTGCCGGTGATCTGGCCAGCGCTGCTGCTCATGACGCTGCTCGCCTGGGCGCAGGCGCTGACGTGGATGCCATACGGTTTGCCCGGTGTGCGCGTGATCGTCACCCTGCTCTGCCTCGCCGTGATCGAGGCCGTCGTGGTGCTGGCGCTGCATTTCAAAGCGCGCGAGCCGGTGATGATCGCGTTCCTCGCGCCGCAGGTTCCGCTCGCGTATCTCGTCGCCCGCGTCGCCGTTGCGCGCGCACGACGCGGCGAGGTCCCCGATTGGCTCACACGCTTCGCTCGGCGCACGCCAATCGTCACGAGCGCGTCGAGCACGCGAGCGTCATTCCTCTCCGCTGCGCGCGCCCAAGCCTGGTTCGAGTGGCGGCGGCACGGCCTGACGCTCCCGGCGTGGGTCGCCATCCTGCTGCCGTTCGAGCTCGCGCTGCTCTGGGCCGCCGAGGACTCGAGGGCACTCGTTTTCTCGATCCTGATCGGCGCGCTGCTCACGCCGCCGGTCATGGCCGCGGCCGCGGCCGCGGCGGGGCGAAAGTCGAATCCCGACGCGCGCGATTAGCTTGGCGTGTCGCCCTTCATAGCGACTCGCCCGCTGCCCAACCCCCAGCT
>JBBDXZ010000040.1:42162-42529 GCA_040902075.1 Gemmatimonadaceae bacterium | reverse complement strand
GGGGCGGGGGAGGCCCCGGCGGGGCTGCGCAGCCCGATCCGGCGACGCGTCCGCGCGTGGTGCTCCAGTTCCCATCCAGCCCGTCGGACATGCTCCTGTCCGGAACTTTGGCGGGCGGTCAGGTGCTGGCGAATCGTGCCCAGGTCGTCGACGCGCCGATTGGCACGGGCCACGTCGTGATGTTCGCCATCCGGCCCTTCTGGCGCTGGCAGACGCAAGGGACGTTCATGCTCGGCTTCAATACCATCCTGAACTGGAACGATCTGGATGCCGGCCGAGTTGTTCCCGCGGTACCACCCGTCAGAGCGAATGGGCAGCAGTAGTAGCCTGACATTGGAAACGAGAACGGCCCGCGCGATAGCGCGGG
>JBBDXZ010000040.1:0-42152 GCA_040902075.1 Gemmatimonadaceae bacterium | reverse complement strand
GGGGGGGCCCGTTCTTGTTGGTGAGTAAAAGCGAGACGTTCGAAGTGACTTATTTACTTGCCCACAAGCTGCAGAATGACGAATTGTCGGTGCCGGCGAGCTCGCTCCGGCCGGTGAAGTACACCGCGTTCATCATGGCGCGCGGCGCAAACTTCACGTCGGAGAGCTGCAGTCCGTCGGCGGCGTCCTTCTTGGTGATGAAGACTTTGCCGAAATGACCCAGGCCAAGTGAATGCCCGGTCTCGTGCGTGATGATGCTGTAGAAGTCCATAGTGCCTAATGAGGCGACGCCGAGGGCCGCCGCGTCGCTCCAGAGAAAGCGGCTGTTGTAGTAGATCTCCGACAGCCCGAGGTCGAGCTTCTGATTGTTGTCGATGTCCGTGGGGCCATTGGCATCGTCGAAGACAAAGCTGAAGGTGACACCGATGATGTTCGCACCAGCCGGGCCGAAAATAGCAGTGAAGAACACAGACGGAAGCCAGCGGCTCTCGACGATATCCGACACTTGCTTATAGGCGGCCGGGGCGCCAAAGACCAAGTCATCCACGAAGTCCGGATTGTCGCCTGCCGGGACCCTGGTGATCGGTGCGTTAGAGCAGGACTTATTGCGCCACGCGTCCATGCCCTCCTCGACGTGTGCTTCGAGCTCGGCGGTCGTGGCCACAGTTCTAGACCCGCCAGCGCGCAGCACGGTGGGTCGCGGTAGCCGGCCAACGCCGACGGCGTACGTCACGCCGGTGCGCCCGTCGCGGCGAGGATCACCCTTGACCCATTCGGCACCAATGCCGCGAAAGCGATCGTTCGCGAGGACGATGGTGGACGACACGGCGTCCCAGCCATCCGCAGCCAGAAGGAGCTCGGCCTTCGCGATTCGTACATTCGCACCCAGAGCGGCGAGCTGCTCGTTCATCTGCGCCAGCTCGATGCTGACGGTGGCGTTCTCGTCGGACGACTCCAGGGACGCGACGTCTCCTGAAATCCTGTTCAACCCACTCTGGGTGGCTTCGGTCGGCTGATCAATGTTACAGGCCGCGGCAAAAATGAGGATTGCCGTCGCGCCCAATGAGCGAAATCGTACGAAGCGTGCAGAGCACATGTGCATTCCTGGATAGCGTGGAGCCAGCATCGGCGCATCCAACCGCCTAGGGCATGAAGCTAAGTTGATGTCCCCCAGGGAGAAAGCGGCAGGGATCACAAAACTTTTGGTATCCTCATTTCTCGTGTACCGAATCGTCTCATTTGTGACGTAGCGCACCAACCGCCCTTCGACTTCAAAAGAAACGGCCCGCACGAACGTGCGGGCCGCCCCATTCGGGAGCGTTGGGTTATCGCGTGTAGACCGAGAATCCCGCCTGGATGTTGATGTTCGTCGCCGCCTGAACGCCGCCCGTCTCGAGCCGATGCTGCAGGCCCGCCTCGACTCGGCTCGCCATTCGGTTGTTGAACATGGGCTTCTTCAGACCCGCGCCAAACCCTAGAAAAGTGAATGAGAGGTTGCCCGGACCCGAGGTACTGCTGATCGCGAGCGACGGGCGGAGGTAGGTCTGCGGCTTGGTGCGATCGGGGGTGAGATGATACACCACACCGACGCCGATATGGTAAGCAGTAAATGCCGTTTGGTCCTTCCCGAAGCTCGATGAGATGCTGGCGAATGGTTCGATCGAAAGCACGTCTGACGCATAGTATCCGGCGCGCAGAATATCGAGCGGAATGTCGATCACGATGGTCAAGGGATCGTCCAGCTGAAACTGTAGGCGGGCGTCGCCGCCAAGCTCCCAATACCCGCCCTGCCGGGCGGCCGCCTGACCGCGAGTCGCGGTGCGCTGCGCGGACGCGACCGAAGAAAGAAGGACGGTGAGAGCGAGAACGGCACCAGCCTGTCTTAGGTAACGCATAACTCTCCGATGAAAGTAGGCGCCAGCTGCTGCAGCGACGTCGCCGCCACGCCCCTACGACGAGCATGGTGCGAGGAGGTCATTTTCGTTATTCGCCTTTGTGATCTGGGGCACGCCCGCTGGCGCGTGCCGGGTGCAGGCTTTATCTGATAGGTATGTCACGAGCATTCGTAAACGAGGACGCGGGCGCGTCAGGGCCCCGCCGCGATTATCACCTGCCCCCGCGCGACGACCCGGAGTTCGACGCCGCGGCGGCCACCGTGATGCTCGAAGCCGCGCGCATCGGTGAGACCGCCAGCGCGGAAGACGCGACCGGCTATCTGTGGGGTGAACCGAAGCTCGCCACGCACGTGCGACGCATCATGCGGGAAGCCGAGAGCAGTGGCGACGAACGGCTCGAGCAGCTCGCGAGGAGATTCTTGCGGTGAATCAACGCGCCAGGCGTTTCTTGCTGATCGGACTCATCGTGGTATCCGCGGCCATGGTGATCGCGTGGACGTCGATCGATGCGCGCGACGATCGCGAGTGGATTCCCGAGCAAGCACGGCTTCCGGAATCGTCGATTCGTGGCAACGCCGTCCACATACACAACGTTCGCGACTTCAGGTACAGGACGCGTCACGACTTCACGCCGAAGTACCAGGATCGCGACTACGATCTCAACAAGCTGGTGTCGGTCTGGTACGTGCTTTCGCCATTCTCCGAAGGGTGGCGCGGGCCGGCGCACAGCTTCGTCAGCTTCGGCTTCTCGGATTCGACCTTTGTCGCGATCTCCGTCGAGGCTCGTCGCGAGCCGGGCGAGACGTACAATGTGCTGAAGGGATTGTTCAAGCGCTTCGAGATCATGTACGTCGTGGGGAACGAGCGCGATCTCATCGGGCAGCGAGCGGCATTCGGGGACCCGGTCTACCTGTATCCGATAAAGGCGAAGCCCGAAAAAATGCGCGCGATGTTCGTCGCCATGCTGGAACGCGCCAACACGCTTCGGACGAATCCCGAGTTCTACAACACGGTGACCAACAATTGCACGTCGAACGTGCTGGCACACGTCAATCAGGTAGCGCCAAATACGGTTTCGGCGGGCATCAAGACCCTTTTGCCCGGTTACACGGACGAGGTCGCGCACCAGCTGGGACTCATCGACACCGATCTCGATATCACGGCCGCGCGCGAACGATACCTGGTGAACGCCAGGGCGAAGCGGTTCATCAACGACTCGGCATTTTCGTTCAAGATTCGCGAGGCTGTCGCCCCCTAGGAACTGCGGGCCTCACGCTGACTCCTTCCCCATTCATCCTTGTTCGGGGGCGTTATGAAATGGGCTGTGATCATCGTTGGTGGACTCATTGGGATCGTCGTTCTTGTCGCCCTCATTGGTGCGCTTCAACCACGCGACCACGTGGCTTCGATGACCACCACGATCGCCGCTCCGCCTGAACGAGTGTGGGCGGCCCTGACCGACGTGATGTCGTATCCGTCGTGGCGCTCGGGGGTGCAGCGCATCGAATTGGTCTCCCAGCCGCCGGCACCGCTCTCCTGGCGCGAGCATACCAAACAAGGCGTCATGACGTTCGCCGTCGAAGCCTTCGAGCCGCCGCGGCGAATGGTTGGACGCATCGCCGACAAGAACCTGCCCTTTGGCGGCGCGTGGGAATATGTCCTCGCGCCGGACGCCACTGACCCGGGCAAGACGCGCGTCACGATCACCGAACGCGGGTATGTGACGAACCCGATCTTCAGATTCGTGTCGCGCTTCGTCATCGGCCACCATTCGACGCTCGACATCTATCTCAAGGACCTTGGGAAAAAGTTCGGCAACGAAGTGGTGCCAGCGCGTGCCTGACTGCGTTCGTCACCCCCCAGTGACGTTCGTGCTGCCCGTGATGCAATTCGCAACGTCGATGGGATCGCCCGTCTCTCTGCTCCGTACCACTGGCAGAACACCACGCCGACCAAACGCCACCATGGCATGGCGACGAGGTGCTAACCAAGTGGAGATGCACATCCATGCGTAAGATCACTCTCATGGGACTCGGGCTGGCGCTTTCGCTCGCTGGCACCGCGGTCGCGCAACAGACAGGACAGGACGTTCCGCGTCGTCCACGCGCCGAGGGCAAGCAGGGTCCACGAAGCGAAGGACGACGGGGCGGTCCCGACGGCCTTCTACTCAAGGACATCGCCTTGACCGAAGGCCAGCGGGCGCAGATCGCCCAGCTTCGGAAGGCGGAGCGTGACAAGGTGGAAGCAAGGCGCGAGCAGGGTAAGAAACAGGTCGACGAGATGCGGGCCGCGCGCGAGCGTGGCGACACCACCGCCGCCCGGGCGATCAGGGCGCGCAATCGGCAGGCGATGGAACAGGAGCGCGCGCAGCACATTGCGGCGATCCGCACCGTTCTGACGGCCGATCAGCGCGTGCAGTTCGACAAGAACGTCGCGGAGCTGAAGCAGCGCGAGCAGGAGCGCGGCGCGCGGTTCGGCAAGAGCGGCAGACCTGGTGGCCCCGGCGGCCAACGCGGGCACGGCGGCGATAGGCCCGGTCGTTTCGGACGCTAGGACGACACGCCGAGTTTCTTCTCCAGAGCTTCCAACCGAGAGCGGCTGACGCGCAAGCGGCGGCCGCTCTTGAGCTGCACCTCGTAGTCGCCGCCGGCTCCTTTGTGCAGCGTCTCGATGAGGTCGATGCGCACGATGACCGAGCGGTGCGTCCGAATGAAGGCGTTGGGATCGAGCTTGTCTTCCAGCGTCTGCATGGCTTCGCGGATCACGTACTTCCGGTCGCCGGAGTAGAGCTCCGCATACGGACCGCTGGCGACGATGAAATCGATCTCTGAAACGGGGACGACCCGAACCTTGCCGCGCATCTCGACGGGAATGCGCTCCAGGTACTTGCCGCGTGGCGGCGTCGGTTGTTCCTTGTCCGACGCGCGGTCACCCTGCAGAACCGACAGGAGCCTGGAACGGAGCTTGTCGACTTCATGCAACGCGATGATGCGTCGCGCGCGCTGGAGCGCCTGCTCGAACCGGTCGTCGTCGAACGGCTTCACCAGATAGTCCACGGCGGCGACCTCGAACGCTTCGAGCGCGTGCCGGTCGTACGCCGTGACGAAGATGGTCAACGGCATCTCGTCGACACCGATCTCCCGGACGACCTCGAGCCCGCTCTTGCCCGGCATCTGAACGTCGAGAAAGACGAGCTGGGGACGCAGCGACCGAAGCGCCTCGATGGCCGCGACGCCGTTGTCGGCCTCGCCGACGATCTCGACATCGCGTTCCGAGCGCAGCATGTCCGCGATGCGCTGGCGCGCGAGCGGCTCGTCGTCCACGATCAGCACGCGGAGTGCCTTTGGCTCGGTCATCTCAGCTGGCCTCCGCGCGCTGCCGTGTCAGATGAAATGGCAAAACGATCCGCGCTTCCGTGCCACCCGTGTCCGCGCGGCGCAACACCACGTCAGACGAGGACCCGTACATCTGGCGCAGGCGCGCATTCGTGTTCGTCAGTCCGACGCCCGCAACACCGCCGCCGGGCCCCGGACCGTTGTCGGTGACGGTGACCACGAGGTCTGCGCCGAGCCGGCGGGCGCGCAGCTCGACCTGGCCCGCGCCCGTGAGCTGACTCACGCCGTGCTTCAGCGCGTTTTCGACGATCGGCTGAAGGATGAGATTCGGGACCATCGCATCACGAACGTCGTCGTCAACGCGCATGGCGACGTCGAGCTTCCCCTGAAAGCGAATCTGCATCAGCTCGATGTACTCGCCGAGCAGATCGAGCTCGCGATGAAGCGGGACTTCCTGTTCGGTGCTCTCGTCGAGCGTGTACCGTAGCAGATCGCTGAGCCGCGCGATCATGCGACGCACGCCCCGTGGATCCCGCTCGACCATCGCCGACACCGCATTCAAGGTGTTGAACAGGAAATGGGGATTGAGCTGCGCCCGGAGGGCGTCGAGCCTCGCTTGAACGAGCTGCTGCTGCAATCGTACGGTCTCCTCGAGCCGCGCCTGGTACCTCAGGAAATAGTCGCGTGCAACGCCCGCCCCGAGCACGGCGAAGTACACCATGAGGTCGTCGAGGAATCCGAGTCCCACCATCGGAAACGGCGGCCGGCGCCGAAATGGCCCCAGATCCGACAAGAGCGCTTCGCGGACGCGAAGGAGAAATGCGTCCATGAACATCGCGATGGCGAAGCCCAGGGCGATCAACAGCAGGAGGCGACCGATCCGCCGTCCCCCCTCGATGCTATAGCGGCTGGCCAGCCACCAGATCGGACCCGTGATCAGCGCCCAAAGCGCGTATTCAACGTAGGTCGCGCTGACGACAGCCGACATGACGCGCGAGGGGATGCCGGGAATGCGCGGGTCCAGCTCCCGACTGGCCCCGGTGATGACCGCGAGCAGCATCCAGAACAGGCCGATAGCGAGCAGGTCCACGGGGCGAACCGGGTAATACTCCCGTCCGCTAGGCATAGCGGTCTCATCAGCGCGACCCGGCCCGTTCATTCCTCGAAGCATACCGCGCTCAGGCGCATGACGCACACCGCTTCATGACACGGTAGTGCTGTTCGTTACGCCCCTGTGCACAGGCGCTCAACCACCCCTCGCGGTCTCCTATCATGTCTGAGCGCCGCACGTCAGCGGCTCTTCATTGGAGGAGCTCATGTTCAGGAACACGATCACGCGCGCCCTTGGGCGGAGAAAAATTGAGGCGGCGATGATGCTGGGCGTGGCGGCAATCTCATCCGTTGGCCTCGCTCGTAACGACGTCGCTGTGGCGGAGGCCGCAGTCGCGCCCGCTCCGACGAGCGCGCCGGTTCGCTACCTCGTTGAGGCCGCCTCGAACGCTGCGTCCAAGCCGACAAGTGCCGCTCCGGCCAGGACCACCATGGGTCTTCCGAACCTGGACCATCCTCGTGTCGAGTCGTGGGTCAAGCGTTTCACGACCGATCAGCGCGGCAGCTTTGCCACGTACCTCCGGCGCATGACTCGGTACGAGGACATGATCTCCGGGAAGCTGGCCGATCGAGACATGCCGCAGGGGCTGATCTTTCTGGCGATGATCGAGTCGGGCTTCAATCCGACCGCCAAGTCGCCGGTGAAGGCGTCCGGTCTGTGGCAGTTCATGAGCGCAACCGGCAAGGAGTATGGACTCAAGGTGACCCGCAAAGTGGATGAGCGGAACAATCCCGCGCGCTCGACGGACGCGGCGCTCCGTTACCTGTCTCACCTGCACAATCGCTTCGGCTCCTGGTACTTGGCCGCGGCGGCGTACAACACCGGCCAGGGGCGAGTCGCAAGGATCATGAAACAGGAGACTGGCAAGACGCGTGGTACCGATGCGGACTATTACCGCATCTCCCATCGCCTGCCGCAGGAGACGCGAGATTACGTACCCAAGATGATTGCCGCGGCGCGCATCGGAGCCGACCCGGTCAAGTACGGCTTCCGGGCGAACTAGCCTAGCCTAGCTGGGACGCTTCGCTGGCGGCGGCGTGCGACTCTGCGTTTTACTACCAGTCTTGGTCCCCGGGGATTTCGTCCCTGGGGACTTGGTCGTTCCGGCAGGAGTGACGGTCTGCTTCGCCGCCGCGGCTTTCGCCGCCGCGGCTTTCGCCGCCGCCAGTTGGGCTGCCTCAACCTTGCACGCATCCGTCGTGTCGATCTTCGTCTTGGGGAGCGTTCCCGCCTTCACAAAGGAGAGCACCGGCGCCCAGTCGCAGGGCCGGCTCGAGCTCAGCAACGCCGAATGGCCTTTGCGCCAGTGTCGCACCAGCGATGATTGACTCGGCACCGCGGCGACTACTTTCTGGGCGTCCTCGATCGGGACGCGAGCATCGGCATAGCTGTGGACCGCGAGCAGCGGAACGCGAACACGCGACGCGACGCCAACGTTGTCGCCGATCTCAGCGACGAGCCGGGCCACGAGCTTCGGCAGTTGGCCGCTGCGCACCGCCGACTCATTCACCGACGCGTCCACGCCCTCGATGACGATCCCACTCACGTGCGGCTGCACGCTGTCGATGGCCTGGAGCAGGACCGTCGCGCCGAGGCCGCTCCCCATCGCGACCTTCCGCGCGTCCTGTCCCGCGCTGTCGGCGAACAGCCGCGCGGCGTTGCCGGCGTCCGCGATCGCGTTCGTGAGTGACGGCGAGCCGCCACTCGCGCCGAATCCGCTGTAGTCGTAAACGAGCGAGCTGATCCCCTGCCGATAGAGAAATCTCTGAAGCTCGACGTAGTCCGAGATCGACGAACGATTGCCGTGGAGGAAGAGCACGGCCGGCGCCACTCTGCCGGAATCGGCGCGCGCGCGCACCCACCAGCCAATCAGCGTCCGATCTCCCGCCTCGACGGCAACGCGCGAAAACGGTAGACCGACGGACGCCGGCGTCGTCGAGCCGAGCGTTTTGGGCGTGACCGCGCGACTGGACATGGCGCGGTTCGCATAAAAGCGCGCTCCGAAACCCAGTGCCGCGATGAGCGCGACAACTGCGATGCCGATGCCGAGTGCTTTAGCCATGGGCCAACATGCGCGGCGGCGCGGAGCTTGGCAACGGCCCCGCGCCATCGCTCACGCCGTTCCTATTTCACCGAGACGTATTTCTCGAGGCGCGCGACTTCGTCGTTGTTCACGTACTTCCCGATCTCGCGGCGGAACTGCTCGATGGACTTGTACGGACGGTACTCCTCGAACTCGTGCTTCATCCGGTTGCCCACACCGGGAATGAGCAGAATCTCTTCACCCTTGGCGGTGTTCAGATCGATCGGCTTCCACACCACGGCGTAGATCGCCTTGCGCTGCTCGGGCGTCAGATTCCTCGCGGCGAGCGCCTTGTCAACGGCGAGCATGTCCGAGTACGGCCGAGCCGAGATGACCGCGGCCGCAGTCCCCGAATCCACGCCCGGCGCCGACATCAACTGCTCACGCGTCGCGCTGTTCGGGTCGAGGAGCTGTCCCTGATGCACGTCGCCGCCGGCGGCGGTCTGGGTGGTCGCACCGGCAACCGGTGTCGCGGCCGCCGCTGTGGAAGTGTCCGCCGTGCTGTCGGACCGTCCGCTGCACGCGAGCGCGATAAACAGCGGGATTATGGCGAGTGTCATTCTCTTCATGCGATCTCCAGTCATCGGTTGAGAGTCATACGGGCAGATTGGCTGTCGGCAAGAATTTGGGCGGCTGACGAACGGTTGTCGCGTGCTCGAACGCGAACGCGATCCGGATCAGCGCTGGTTCGCTGTACGCACCCGCGATGAACGATACACCGACCGGCAATCCGTGCACGAACCCGGCAGGCACGGTAATGGAGGGGTAGCCCGCCACGGCAGCAGGCGTCGAGCTGCCGCCAACATAGTGATCGCCATTCAGCAGATCGATCACCCATGCGGGTCCGCCCGTCGGCGCGATGAAGGCGTCCAGCCGATGCTTTGCGATCACGGCGTCGATCCCTTCCGTACGCGAGAGCCGGCGGCACTTTGCGAATGCCGCCCGGTATGCCGGACTCGTGAGCGCCCCTTTCTTCTGAGCCATTTCGAAGATTTCCTGCCCGAAGTACGGCATTTCCCGTTCGCGATTCTGCTTGTTGTACTCGATCAGCGCGGCGAGCGTCTTGAGAGACGCGTTGGACTTCGCGAGATACGCGTTCAGATCGGCCTTGAATTCGTACAACAGGACATCGAATTCCTCATCGTCGAACTTGTTCTTGGTCGGAAAATTCGCCGGGTCCACGATCACCGCACCGGCGTTCTTCATGGCGGCGATCGCTTCGTCCATCACCCGATCGACGTGCGGGTTGAAGCCGAAGAAATTTCGAGCGACTCCAATCCGCGCCCCCCGCAGTCCATCGGCAACGAGGAATTGTCGGTAGTCGGAGCGGCGCTTCGTCCGGCTCCCCGCGGTGCGCCCATCGTCCGGATCCACGCCGGTCAGCGCGCCGAGCAGAATCGCGGCGTCGGTCACCGTGCGAGCCATCGGTCCCGCGGTGTCCTGCGTGTGTGAAATCGGAATGATCCCGGCGCGGCTGACCAACCCAACCGTCGGTTTGATGCCGACCAATCCTGTCGCCGTCGCGGGACAAACGATCGATCCATCCGTCTCGGTCCCCACTCCCACCGCGGCGAGATTGGCCGCGATCGCGACACCGGTGCCCGAGCTCGAGCCACAGGGATTTCGATCGAGCGCGTAGGGGTTCCGAGTGAGCCCGCCACGGCCGCTCCAGCCGCTCACCGATTTTGTCGACCGAAAGTTCGCCCACTCGCTGAGGTTTGTTTTCCCTATGATGATCGCGCCTGCGTCGCGTAGACGCCGCACGATGAACGCATCGCGCGGCGCCGTGACGTCGGCCAGGGCCAGCGACCCCGCGCTCGTCTTCATGCGGTCGGCGGTGTCGATATTGTCCTTGATGAGCACCGGGATGCCGTGCATCGGTCCACGAACCCCTTTCTCTCGCCGCTCTCGATCGAGGGCGTCCGCGATTGCGAGGGCGTCGGGATTGGTCTCGATCACCGCATTGACGCTGGGGCCGCGCTTGTCGATTTCCTCGATGCGGGCCACGTACGCCTCGACGAGTCCCCGCGCCGTGTATCTCCCGGACGACAGTCCCTCCTGCAGTTGCGCGATGGTGACTTCGTCGAGCTCGGCGGGTGCCGGACGGCGAGGCGCTGATTCGTTCGGCAGGAGCGGTTCCCGCGGCGCCTCCCCGGGGCGTTCTCCTGCCGCAATCGCGGCCGCGCCAACGATCGCGTTGCGGACGAATTCGCGACGGTCGATTCTCGAGCCGGTCACCGGCGCGCTCCGACGAAGGGCGCTGGCAAAAACGCGGCGTGATGCCGAGTGTGTACGGACATGAGCTGGACGGCCTGCTCCAAGGTGAGGGGTCCCAACATCGGATGGATCACGCGACGGCTCGGTTCAGTGCTCGAGACGCGCGCCAACGTGGCATCGAATTCGTCGGCGCGGCGCCGAAGTTGTGGGATCAATTCCGCGGGGCCGGCGCATTCCCATTCCGGGCGTGCTTCGCGCGGCGCCTTGACGCCTTTCGGAAGCTTCTGACGCCAGAGGATCTGCGGGAGTCCGATCCAGCGCCAAAGTCGACGTTTGAGGGGCGTGCCGCGCAATCTCATTGGGGTGCCCGCGAGGTCGCTCAAAAAAGCGCCGTAGGTCAGGATCAGATGCTTCGTTTCCTGTGCCGGCGTCCACTTTCCCTCAGCGCGCGGTGTCAGCCACTGGCTCTCAGCCAGCGCGCTCGCCTTGTCGACGAACTCACGCACCGCTTCCCTGTGGTCGTTCAGCCGGCCATCGAGCACGCGTTCAGAAGTCATCCCGCTTGAAGGATGAATCATTCAAGCCCGACGGTCCAGCCATTGTCGTGTTGCGGTCGTTACTTCCTCCAGCACTTGCGCATCGGTGCGACCGGAGGACTTGAGAACGTGAAAGCTGTGGTCAGCGTCCTCGAGCCAATGCATCGTCCACGCGGCCTTCACCGGCCGCAGCGCCGTCTCCATCAAGTCACGCCGGCAGAGCGCGTCACGCGTGCCACTGAAGCAAAGCACCGGCAGTTTGATCGACGGCAGGTGCGCATCGCGTAACTTGTCGAGTGCGCCCGCCGGGTGAAGCGGGTACGCGAGCAGCAGCAGTCCATCGCTCGAGAAGCCGTCTGCCGCGAGCATCGACGCCGCGCGTCCGCCCATCGACCGTCCGCCGGTGAGAAGCAGTTTGGGTTGAAGCTCCTCTCGCGCGCGGGCGACGACGGCGCCGATACACTCTTTGAGTCGTGGCATTGGATCCGGCCGGCCAGACCCTTTTTCGCGATACAGGAAGTTGAACCGCACCAGGCCAAGCCCCGCATCTCGCAGCGCTTTCGCGGCGCTCGACATCCCGCGATCGGCCATGTGGCCGCCGGCACCGTGCGCGCAGACGAGCACCGCCGATTGTGGACCCACCGCCGGCTCGTACATGGCGGACGTGTGGTCATCGCCAACGGCGACGCGCCACTCATGTCCCGTCGAGTCGCGAGCGCTGAGAACCAACAGGGCCTCCGAGTTTTCTGTTGCCGGGACCGAGTAATCCAGATAGGCGCGCAGGAACCGAGAGTTCTTCGTTGTCGCTCTACAACTCTATAACTATCTGGGCCCTCGACACCTGCCAACAGAAAACTCGGAGGCCCTGACTCCAGCCGGTCCTGAGGTTTCCGGCAATTAGAAACAGGGCGGCGATCTTTCGACCGCCGCCCTGTTTCCACCAGCGAAGCTCGAATCAGCCCGCCGCGTTCACCATGTCGAAGATCGGCAGGTACATCGCGATGACCATGCCGCCGACCACGATGCCGAGGAACACGATCATGACCGGCTCCATGAGCGCGAGGAGGCCGGACACCGCCGCGTCGACTTCCTCGTCGTAGAAGTCCGCGATCTTGCTGAGCATCTCGTCGAGACCGCCCGTCTGCTCGCCGACGTTGATCATCGAGACGACCATGGGCGGGAAGACGTTCGACTTCTTCAAGGGCGCCGAGATCGTTTCACCGCCGGCGATCGAGGAGCGGGATTCCATGATCGCGTCCTGGATGACGCGGTTGCCCGACGTCTTGGCGGTGATCTCGAGCCCGTCGAGAATGCTGACGCCCGAACCGATGAGCGTGCCGAGCGTGCGGGTGAATCGCGAGACCGCCGTCTTGCGAAGCACGTCGCCGAGGACCGGCATCTTCAACATGAGCCGGTCGATCACGAGCTGTCCGTCGGACGTCGCGTAGTATTTCTTCAGCGACCAGAATGCGAGGAAAATTCCGCCGCCCATGATGTACCAATAGCTCTGTAACGCTTCCGACATGCCGATGACGATGCGCGTCATCATCGGCAGCGTAAGTCCAACTTCCGCGAACATCCGTTGAAAGGTCGGGATGACGAACACGAGCAGGACGACGATCGCGCCGCCGGCCACGGTGACGATGACGCCGGGGTAGATCATGGCGCCCTTCACCTTGCGGACGAGCGCGTCGTTCTTCTCCATGAAGACCGCGAGGCGCATCAGAATCGTGTCGAGAATACCGCCCGCCTCGCCCGCGGCGACCATGTTCACATACAGATCGCTGAACGCGTTCGGGTGCTTTCTCAGTGCGTCGGCCACGGTGTTGCCCGACTCGACGTCGAACACGACGGCCTTCGTGACTTCGCGCAGAACCGGATTCTCGCTCTGTTCGGCGAGAATGCCCATCGCCTGTACGAGCGGGAGCCCGGAGTTGATCATGGTGGAGAACATTCGAGTGAAAATGACGATGTCGCGCATCGCCACTTTGCCACCCGACTTCTTCTTCTTGGTCTGCTCGTCGATCTTGATGACGTTCAGCCGCTGCTTCTTCAGCTGGTTGATCGCCTCTTCACGACTCGCTGCTTCGAGCGTGGCGCTTTTCATCTCGCCTTTCGCGTCGCGAGCGGTGTAACTAAACGCGGCCATTTACCTGCTCCTCCTGAATGTGCGGCTGCTACTTCTTGGCCGCGGGAGCGGCCTTCTTTTCCGTCAACGGCGCGGTGCCGTCGCTCTCCAACTGGATACCGCACATGCGCGCGAGCTCGACCGGATCGGTCGACGCCCGGACGCAGTCGTCCCAGGCCACTTCGCGGGTCATGTACAGCTGATACAGCGCGTCGTTCATCGTCTGCATGCCCCATTTCTTGCCGGACTGCATCATCGAATAGATCTGGTGGATCTTGTCGTCGCGGATCAGGGCGCGGATCGCCGGTGTGCACACGAGAATCTCCGCCGCCATGGCGCGTCCCTTTCCTTTCGCCTTCGGCAGGAGAGTCTGGGTGATGATGCCCTCGAGGCAGAACGCCAATTGCGCCCGCACCTGGGACTGCTGGTGCGACGGGAAGACGTCGATGATGCGGTTGATCGCCTCGGCGGCCGAGTTGGTGTGCAGCGTGGCGAACGCCAGGTGACCCGTCTCGGCGATGGTGATGCCGGCGTGGATCGTCTCGAGATCGCGCATTTCGCCCACCAGTACGACGTCGGGATCCTGGCGGAGCGCGTACTTGAGCGCGTGACCGAAGCTCTTCGTGTCCGCGCCGACCTCGCGCTGGTTCACGATGCAGCCCTGATGCTTGTGAATGAATTCGATCGGATCTTCGATCGTGATGATGTGACCCTTGATGCCCTTGTTGATGCGGTCGATCATCGCCGCCAGGGTGGTCGATTTCCCCGAGCCCGTCGGTCCGGTGACGAGGATCAGTCCGCGAGGCCGGTCCGAGAGATCCGCGATCACCTTGGGCAGCTTGAGATCGTCGAAGCTCTTGATGTTGAACGGAATCTGCCGGATGACCATCGAGACGCAGCCGCGCTGCTTGAAGCAGTTGCCGCGGAAGCGCGCCAGGTTCTGAATGCCGAACGAGAAATCGAGCTCGTCCTCCATCTCGAATCGTTTCTTCTGGTTTTCCGTCAGCACGGAGTAGGCGATCTGCATCGTGTCCTTCGGCTGCAACACGTAATCGGCCTTCGAGCTTTCGATTTCGCCGTCCACCCGCAGCTTGGCGCGCTCGCCCGCCGTGATGTGCAGGTCGGACGCGCCCTTCTCGATCATTTCCTCGAGCAGAGCCTTCAGGTTGACGCCCTGGGGCATCTGCCCCGTCGTGGGCGCGGCGTGCGGCGCAACAGTCGGTGCGGTCATTAGGGGGTAGTCTCTCTGATCATCTGTTCCATCGTGGTGATGCCCTTCATCACCTTCATCCACGCGTCCATTCGGAGCGTGAGCATTCCATCGGCGATCGCCGCTTCCTTGATCTCGGTGGCGCCGGCGTTCTGCATGACGGTCTTTCGCACGTTCGGCGTCATCGCCATCACTTCGTAGACGCCCTGACGGCCCTTCATGCCCGTGCCGGCGCACTTATCGCAACCCTTGCCTTTGAAATACGGAAGGTCACCGAAGGTCGAGTCGATCGTGATGTTCGTGAGGAATGGCGCCGCTTCCGGTGACGCTCGTTCCCTGGCGCTGTCGAGCGCCGAGTTGCTGATCCGGAGCTCGCTGAGCTTCGTCGTTCGCTTCACCTTGGCGGCGGCGAGCTCCTCGTCGGTGACGTCATACTTGGTCTTGCAGCTCGAGCAGATGCGTCGAAGGAGCCGCTGCGCCAGGATGAGATTGAGCGCCGACGCGACGTTGAACGGCTCGAGTCCCATGTCCAGCAGACGCGTCACCGTCTCGGGTGCCGAGTTGGTGTGGAGCGTGGAGAGCACCAAGTGGCCCGTGAGCGCGGCTTTGATCGCGATACCGCCAGTCTCGAGGTCGCGGATCTCTCCCACCATGATGATGTTCGGATCCTGACGCAGGAACGCCTTCAGCGCGGCGGCGAAGGTCATCCCGACTTCGTTGCGCACCAGGACCTGATTGACCCCGTACATGTTGTACTCGACGGGGTCCTCGGCGGTCATGATGTTCGTATCGATGTCGTTGACCTTGGCGATGCAGGAGTAGAGGGTCGTCGTCTTGCCGGAGCCCGTGGGTCCGGTGACGAGCACCATCCCGTAGGGATTCTCCACCGCCTCCATCAGATCGGCCTCGGCCTTCTTTTCGATGCCGAACTTCTGCAGGTCGAGAGTCAGATTTCCCTTGTCGAGAATTCGAAGCACGACCTTCTCGCCGAAGATCGTCGGGAGCGTGGAGACGCGGAAATCGATGACCTTCGACCCGACCTTGAGCTTGATCCGGCCGTCCTGCGGGACGCGCCGTTCGGCGATGTTGAGCGCCGACATGATCTTGAAGCGCGAGATGAGCGCCGCCTTCATCTTCAGGGGCGGCTTCATGATTTCCATGAGGGCGCCGTCGATGCGGTAGCGCACACGGAGCTCGTGCTCGAAGCACTCGAAGTGAATGTCGGAGGCGCCTCGCTTGACGGCGTCCGTCAGGATGCCGTTCAAGAGCTTCACGACCGGAGCGTCGTCGACCGCGGCCGCCAGCGCGGCGGCGGACATCTCCTCTTCTTCCTTGACGATCTCGATTTCGCCTTCTTCGTCGGCGATCTCGATGCTCTTGAGGAGATTGCCCAGCTGGGCTTCTGTCGACTCAAAGATCTTCTCGAGGACGTTGCGGATCGTGAACTCGCCCGCGATGACCGGGAAAATGTCGTAGCGTGTGATGAACTTGAGATCTTCCAGCACGCCCATGTTGGTGGGATCGGCCATCGCCACCGTGAGCGTGCGGCCATCGCGCTTGAGCGGCAGCACGAGGTTCTTCAGCGCCATCTCGCCCGGAATCAGCTTGGCGATTTTCGGATCGACGGCGAACTTCGACAGGTCGACCGCCGGCATCTTGAACTGCTTGGCCAGAACTTTTGTGAGCTCGATCTCGGGAACAAAACCCAGCTTCACGAGGTTGTACCCGACCCTCGTGCCGTTCTGCTTCTGCTCCAGCAGCGCCTGATCGAGCTGCTCTTTGGAGATCAACCCCTCACGAATGAGGAGATCACCAATGCGCATCGAGGTGGCGGCGGGTGCAGCCATAGGGATAGGCGGGAGTGCGAGTAAACGGAGGAAAAAGGGCCGAGGAAGGCGGGCCCGGTTACGGAACCTGCCCCTGCGTAAGCCCGCTGTCAAGAACGGCTTAGCGCCGCTCGCGACTCCGTGCAGGACGCTTCTTCGAGGGCCCCTTCGAAGCACCGCCGCACTCGTCACTTAGAGGACGGCGAGCCCCTGTGAAGGTCACCAGCGGACGCAGCCTTTCAATCAGGACGGGCCCGACTCCGCGGACATCACAAAGCGCGTCGATCAGGCCGAATGCGCCGACCGAATCGCGGTTGGCCACGATCCGCTTCGCCAGCGACGGACCGATTCCGGGCAGAGCCTCGATCTCCGCGGCACTCGCGCGGTCGAGGTCCACCGGTTCGCGGGCCGAATCCCGGGTGACCGGCGTCACCGGCCGCTGCGTCCGAATGGACCGCGTCGCGCGAACCGACTCTGAACGCTGAATCTGGCGATTCAGCGCGGCGGACTCGGTGGGGAGCACCGGCGGCGGATGCGCACGCCAGAGGCGCACCCCCGTTCCGGAGAACGCGACCAGTGCCAGAAACCAGAGGGCTTTGCGCTCGTTCGCTGTGGGCACGGGCTCACTACTGCATGCGCCCGTGCGGGCGCTCCCATCATTTCATCAGGAGAGTAAGCGCGACATCGCCGACGATCTGGAGACTCTTCGCGCTGATCTTGTCGATCGTGTCATCTTGCGTGTGATGCAGGTTGCGCGTCGCGTCCGAGACACATCCGGTGCTTCCATCGTTGCAGTAGTCGATATCGATCACGTCGATCACGCGAAGCCCCTTGCGGATGAAGGGGAGATGGTCGTCGGTGATTCCTGACTTGGGTTCGTTGATGAAGTACTGGCCATAGCCGAGCTCCTGGGCTGTCGCCCACACGCGAGACACGACTTCGGGAGCGGCACTCATCGAATGCCCTTCAGGATAGAGTTGGAGGCTCTTGTCGCCGATCATGTCCCACACGACGCCGTAAATCGGCTTGTAGGCCGGGGGCATCCGGTTCGCGAAATATTGCGATCCGATCAGGACGTCCTTGTTCTTCGTCGTATCGGACGCGTCCTCGAACGCCCCGTAGTCCTCGCCGTCCACGAACAGCAGGTCCACGCCGACGGTGGGCGGCGTCTTCTTGAGGGCGTCCGCGAGCGCGACGAAGAGGCCGACTCCCGACGCGCCGTCGTTGGCTCCGGGGATCGGTCGCTGCCTCGCGCCCAGGTTGCGATCCTTATCCGCCGTCGGTCGCGTGTCCCAGTGCGTGACATACAGAACGCGCTCCGGCACCCCGGGGCGGAAGCGCGCGAGAATGTTGCGCATCGGCAACGTGTCTCCGCGTTGCGTGACGTGGATCCACGTCTGCACCTCGACCGAGTCGGCGCGCGCGCGCATCTGCGCGACGATCCAGTCACCCGCCTGCCGGTGTCCAGCGCCGCCGGGAACACGCGGCCCGAAGCCGACCTGAGTCCGTGCGTACGCGAGCGCGCTGTCGCCGCTGAACGCGGTCTTCGAACCGCGAAAACGGGCAACGGTGTCACAGCCCGCGAGCGCAGCCAGCAGCAGCAGAGTGGCGCCCAGCATTCTCGATGGGAGAGGCACTGAAAGGATCTTGCCGGGTATATTGGAACGCGATAAACGCCGATTGGCACAGAAAAGACGCTGATCGATCTCTGTCGAATCCGCGTTTGTCCGCCTGTTCAGCGTCCATCCGCGATTCCGTGAAGATAATCGGCAGATACGTCCTGAAGGAGCACGTCGGCCCGTTCGTCTTCGCGTCGACGGCGCTCACGTCGCTCATGCTGCTGCAGTACATCGCGAAGCGGTTCGGCGACCTGGTCGGAAAGGGGCTCCCCTGGACCGTCATCGCGGAGTTCATGGCGCTGTCGGTGCCTTTCACCGTCGCGATGACCATGCCGATGGCCGTGCTCGTGGCGGTGCTATACGCGTTCAGCCGGCTCGCCTCGGAAAACGAGATCAACGCATTGAAGGCGAGCGGAGTGAGCATGCGGACCGTGCTCGTGCCCGTCCTGCTTGGCGGGCTCGCGATGTCGTTCGTCATGATCTTGTTCAACGATCAAGTGCTGCCGCGCGCCAATCACCGGCTTGCGGTGCTGCAACTCGACATCTTCCGCACGAAACCCACGTTCGCTCTGCGCGAGCAGGTGATCAACGAGGTGAAGTCGGGGCAACTGTACCTGAAAGCCGGCGATATCGACGAAGGCACGTCGGAGATGAAGGACGTCGTGATCTACGATCTGTCGAACGCGATGCGTCGTCGCACGATCTACGCGGACAGGGGGACCCTCGCGTTGGCGCCCAACCACAAGGACCTCGACATGACGCTGTTCGATGGCGTGATGATGGAGGTGCCGAACAACAAGCCCGGCGAGCTGACGCGGCTGTTCTACCGGCAGGATCGGTTGCGCGTGAAGAACGTGTTCAGCACGTACCAGGAATCCCAATCGGGCACGATCTCGAAAGGGGACCGCGAGATGTCGGTGTGCGAGATGCAGCGCGAGTTGGCGCGCGCCGATCTGCAGCGGCGGCAGGCCGAGTTCGACGTTGCGACGGCCGAGTACGAGCTCGGCGGCCTCCGTGGGAAGAGGCCTTCGCCCCCCCTGCTCGACGGAGGCCCCGGCATCGGCCGGGCATACTGCTCGCTTCTCAAGCTGTTCTCGCCGAAGCTCGCGAACGCGCAGTCGTCCGCGAGCGCCCGGTCGCTCGACTCATCGAGGTTGGCGCCCCGTCCTCCGCAAGGCCAATCCACCCGGCTTCCCGACCCCATCGGGATCCAATCGCGCATCCAGGAGGCTCGCTTTCGTGTCGACGATGCGACACGCGGGCGGAATCGATTCGACGTCGAGATTCAAAAGAAATTCTCACTGGCCGCGGCGTGCGTGGTCTTCGTCCTCGTCGGCGCCCCGATCGCGCTTCGCTTCCCCCGGGGGGGCGTCGGATTGGTGATTGGCGTCAGCTTCGCGATCTTCGGGCTCTACTACGTCGGCCTCATCGGCGGCGAGACCCTCGCCGACAAGGGCTACCTGCCTCCATGGGTGGCCATGTGGATCGCGAACATCCTGCTGCTGATCCTCGGACTCGTCCTGGCGTCGCAGATGGGTCGCGAATCGAGCACGGCGCGCGGTGGCGATTTCGCCGAGCTTCTCGCCACCGGGAAGGCGAAAATCTTCGGCTGGCTGCGCGCGTTCGGCATTCCCGTGGAGCGCCGGCGCAAGTGAGCCGCGCGTGACGAAGCTGGGCGGCCCGCTCGACCGCTACGTATTCAGCGAGTTCTGGAAGATCCTGGTGACGACGGCGCTCGGCTTCCCTCTGCTGCTCGTCATCATCGACCTCACCGACAATCTCGAGAAGTTTCTCGCGCGCGACCTGTCGCGGAAGGACATCGCTCTCAGCTACCTGTACTGGATTCCGGAATCCATGTTCATGGTGCTTCCCGCGGCCGTCTTATTTGCCACGGTGTTCTCGATCGGGGCTTTCACCCGCCATTCGGAGATCACGGCGGCAAAGGCATCCGGCATCAGCTTTTACCGGTTGGCGATGCCGATCTTCTTCGGATCGCTGCTCGCGGCCGGCATCGACCTGGCGCTCGGCGAAATCGTTCCAGTCACGAATGCCCGCCGGAACGATTTGCTGGAGGAAGACAAGTTTCGCGGCACCACAGCCCGCTACAATTTCGCCTTCCAGGGTGAGCTCGGGCGCGTCTACAAGGTAGCCTCGCTCAACACGACCACGGGAACGCTCGAGCAGTTGCAGATCGAGCGCAAAGGAACCGGGCGCGATTACCCCACCGTGATCCTGTCCGCCGAACGCGCCGTCTGGAAACAAAACAGTGGTTGGATGCTGGAGCGGGGCGAGATGAAGCTCGTGACCGACTCGAACCCGGACGTCGCGGTCGTCTTCGCGCGCATGCGCGACAACGAATTCGGGGAACAACCGACGGACATGATGACGAAGCCGCGCAGCCCGCAGGAGATGCGATATCGCGAGCTCACCCGGTTCATTCGCGCCCAGGAACGCTCGGGCAGCGACGCGAATCTGCTGCGAGTCGAACGCGCCTTGAAAGTCGCGATTCCCATCACGTGCATCATCATCGCGTTGTTCGGCGCACCGCTGGCGACGAGTACCCAACGCGGCGGCGCCGCGTATGGAGTCGGCATCAGCCTCGCCGTCACCGTCGTGTTCTTGATGCTTGTTCAGTTGACGAAAGCGATTGGAGGTAAAGGCCTGATGCCTCCCGACCTCGCCGCATGGATTCCGAGCATGATCTTCGGTCTGCTCGGCGTGGTTCTGCTGGTGCGCGTTCGCACGTGAGCTACTCGTACCGATATCAGCATCACACCGAGGAACACCCAACCGTCGCGTATCCGCCCGTCCAGCGCTTCGGCATCAAGTTCTTTCGGAAGATGTACAAGAGCGCGCGGGGACTGTTTGCCGAGATCGGCGCGCGCGGGCTGTTCATCCGGGACACGTTTCGCGGCTTCTCCGAGCCAGACACGTTCCTGCCCGAGACCATCCGCCAGATGCGGGTCATCGGGGTCGATTCGGTGCCGCTCGCGGTGCTCGTCGCGGCGTTCATCGGCGGCGTCATCGCGCTGCAGACGCGGTACCAGCTTTTCGAAGGCGTGCTGCTGTCCGTCGTCGGTCTCGCGACGCGCCAGACGATCATCCTCGAGATGGGTCCGCTGCTGACGGGGCTCGTGTTGGCCGGTCGCGTCGGCGCGCGCATGACCGCCGAGATCGGCACGATGCGTGTCACCGAACAGATCGACGCCCTCGAGACGCTCGCCTACGATCCGCTCGCCTTTCTGGTCGTCCCGCGGCTGATCGCGTGCACGATCATGTTGCCGATCCTGACGATTCTCGCGGACTTCGTCGGCGTGTTCAGCGGATTCGTCATCTCGGTGGCGGCCACGGACATGACCACGCAAGACTTTCGCGACGGCGTGCGGCTGGCGTTCGGCGTTTTCCAGATCGTGTACAGTCTGATGAAGGCGACACTTTTCGGCATCGCCATCGCTATCGTAGGCACCTATGAGGGCTACATTACGAGCGCCGGCGCTGAGGGAGTCGGCCGGTCGACGGCACGCGCCGTCGTCATCACGTCGGTGACGATCCTCGTGCTCGATGCCCTCACCGCCGCCCTGTTCGCTCCCTTCCTTCAGGCATGAAACGTCGCGACGAAGTGACCGTGGGGATTCTTATCACGGTCGCCGTAATAGTTCTGGTCGTGGGAACGCTGTGGCTCGTCCGCGGCGGACTCCAGAGCGGGTATCCGCTTTACACGCGCTTCGCGTGGGGGCAGAGCCTCAAGCAGGGACAGCCCTTGATGTTGGCCGGCGTCACCATCGGTTACGTGAGCGACGTGCGTCTGAAGCCGGACGGATTCCTCGATGTGGATCTTCGCGTGAACTCCGAGTACAAGGTGCCGCGCAACGCGGTCGCCGAGGTCATGCCGATCGGCATCTTTGGCGACGCCGCGGTAGCACTCAAGACGGACCGGCCGAGTCGGGAGTCATTTCAGCCGGGGGATACCGTTCCGTCGCGGGCCGCGACGGGTGGACTCGATGCGCTGACGGCGCGTGCCGACACCATCACCGCGTCGCTGGGACGCATCACGCGGACCCTCGAGACGGAGCTCGTGCAAGCGGGCGGAATCCGGGACATTCGTCAGACTGTCGGGTCGTTGAATCGGCTGGTCGTGCAGATGCAGGGTGTCACGGCCGAACAGAACCGGAACATCAGCGCGACGCTCGCGTCGTTCCGCAGCGCAGCGAACGCCGTCGACTCCGCGGAGGTGGCGACGACGCTCGAGAGCTTCCGCGCAACCGCCGCCAATGCCGACTCACTCATGCTGCGGCTGTCCTCCAACACTACGCAGCTCCAGGCCATCCTCGCGCGCCTTGAGCGCGGCGAGGGAACGGCCGGAAAATTCATGACGGATTCGATGCTCTACCGTGACGCACGAAATCTCCTGACCCGCGTCGACTCGCTCGTAACGGATTTCCAGCGGAACCCGCGCAAGTACATCAACCTGCGGGTTTTCTAGTGCCACTGGTGATGATGAAGGTCGCGCAATGAGAGTGCTCGCTCGGCTCGGAACCGCTTCGCTCGTTCTGACCTATCTGCATCTCGTTTTCGGCGGCATCGTGCGCATCACCGGATCGGGAATGGGATGCGGCGACCATTGGCCGAAATGCAACGGCTCATGGATTCCCCCATTCGACAATCCCACCGTGATGATCGAGTGGACGCACCGGTTGCTGGCGCTGCTGGTGATGGTATCGATCGCCTGGCTCGCCTTCGCCGCTCGGACGCGCCGAAACCAGCCGGGGGTCGGCGGTAAAGGAGGCGTGCTGCGTCCTGCCGGCGGCGCGCTCGTGCTGGTCGTCGCGGTTGCTTTGCTCGGCTTGGTGACCGTGAAACTCGGCAACACGACGCTTGCGACGGTCGCGCATTGGACGCTCGCGTTGACACTGCTCGCCGTCCTGATCGTCGCGGCGGTTCGCGCTGGCGCCTTGGGTGGCGCCGCCGCCCGGCTGGAAGGTGGAACGTCGCGAGCGGTGCGGTCTCTGAGTGCCGGCGCCGCACTCGCGTATTTCGCGGTGGTGCTGGGCGGCCTGGTTGCCAAGTTTCCGGGCGCGGCCGTGGCGTGTCCGAGCTTTCCACTGTGCGGGACATCGCCGGCGGGCGTGCCAGCGGGCGCGTCGCACATACAACTCACCCATCGAGTGCTCGGGTACCTCCTGTTCGTTCACGTGATCGCGGTGGCCAGCGCGGTCTCGCGCCGATCGGGAGAGTCACGGGTCACGGCTCGGACCGCGAAAGTCGCGGCGGCACTCGTCCTGTCGCAGCTCGTCATCGGCGCGGCGATGGTCTTGTCCGTGCTTCCGCCAGCGCTGCGGTCGGCGCATCAGGCGGTCGGGATTGGCGTATGGCTGACGATGTTTTTGGCTGCCTACCTAGCCAGAACTGCGGAAATGGGAAAGCGGAAATCGGAAATGGGCGCATGAAGCCTCCCAAGCGGAAAGCGCTATACCCGTCGCCGGAGTGCGGGCTCTACCACCTACCACCTACCACCTACTTCAACGTCAGCGCGGCGTCGATACGTGCCGTTCCGCGTGGTCCCACAACGATTCGCTGCTCGACGGGTTTCTCGAGTCGCTCGTGCCACACCTTCACCGTGTACGTGCCCGGCGGCAGACTGTCGATCGTGAAGTCGCCCCGCTCGTTCGTGACGGCGAAGTACGGGTGATCGAAGACCGCGATGTACGCGCGAGCCCACGGATGCGGCGTGCGGCGCGCCTCGACGATGCCCGGCTTGGCCGCGATCTTCTCGCTCGGCACGACCTGGCCGGCGTCCACCGTGTGGATCGCGTCGACGGGCTCGCCGGCGCCTTCGCGGTAGAAACGCGAGGTGTACGTGGTATGATCCCGGCTCAACAGATTGATCGTCGTCCCGGACATCACCGCCATCAGACGCGGCTCGAAGACACAGTCTTCGATCGTCAGCGTCTCTCGGCGCACCTCGGGCGGTGACTTGCCCGCCGTGACGCCCACGATCCACACGAGCACGTTGCCCAGCGCGCCACCATTCGAGCTGGTCCGCGTCACGCTCGCGCTGTCGCCGCACAGCTGCGAATCTCCGTTGACCGCGACGGTGGAATCATCGGGCGGCGTGCCTTCCCGCGAGATCGAGCCCGCGAGCGATCCGGTTGCGCCGAGCACAGCAGGACGATAGGTGCCCACGCCTCGGATTCCGAGCACGACCGTGCCGGCGCTCGAATCCACGACTTCACCGTTGGCGCCTCGGGGGACCGCGGACTCGCCGGTACACGCCGCAAGCGGGCCGAGGAGAAGGAAAGCGCCGACCAGCTTGGACTTCGTTGCTTGCATTTGGCCGTTAAAAAGGCAAGCGACAGGCCAGAGATGCTACTCGGCGATGATCAGGTCGCGCTGATACGGCTCCGGAGTGACCACGGCGCGATCCGGCTGGACGTACATGTTCACCTCGCTTCGCATCCCGATCTCCCCCGAGACGTAGATCCCGGGCTCGATGGAGAACGCGACTCCCGGTATGAGCAACCGTTCTTCACGCGTCTCGAGATTGTCGATGTGGGGGCCGCTGCCGTGCAGGTCGCGGGGATCGATGCTGTGACCCGTCCGGTGCGTGAAATACTCGGCGAATCCGCGCGACTTTATGACGTTTCGCGCGGCGTCGTCCGCCTCGCCGCCGCGAACGGGCGCGCCTTTGCTCACGCGCTCTTGCACCAACGCGATCGCCGCGTCACGCGCGTCGCGAACCGCCGCCCAGATCTCGTTCGCGCGGGGCGAGGGCGGACCGAGTGACGCCATCCACGTCTGATCCGCGTACACGCCGGTGTCGGTTTGTTCGCGCGCCCAGAGATCGACGAGCAGGATGTCGCCGCGCTGAATCTGTCGCGGCGTCGATGCCGATGGCTCGTAGTGCGGATTCGCCGCGTTCGGACCGGCGGCGACGATTGGTCCGTGGTCGCAAAAGAGCTTCTGCTCGTCGAACCGGTCGAGAATCCAGCGCCCAAGCTCGTGTTCCGCGAGCGGGGCGCCGGCCCTCGCGCGTGTCCCCGCGAGGGAAATGGCGTCCCGAGCAACTTGTGCGATCGCCGCCGCCGCGCGCCGGTGCGACTCGACGTGCGCCGGCGACCAAGCCGCGTAGAACCGCGTCACCAGCTCGCCGGACGACACCACCTTGGCGCCGGCACTCGTCACCAGCTCGAGCACACCAGCCGGGACACGATCGAGATAAGGCACCGCGTCGCCCGGCGAATACTCCATCGCGACTTTTTTCCCTTTGACGAGCTTCGCGACGTGCGCCTCGAGACTGCGCCAGGAGCTGTAGCGCTCCCGGGGCCAGTCGGCCGGCCACTTCTTCCATGGCGCTTGTTCGATCGCGTGCGAGATGGCGATCGGCTTCCCTTCCTTCGGGACAAGGGCGAAGACGCGACGCGTCAACATCCCCTCGAGACCAAGAACGCCGCTCGCCACGGGGTTGAGACCGTGAAAGTCGAACAGCAGCCAGCCGTCGAGGTCGAGCTCGCGCAAGGCCGCCTGGATTGCGGGAAGCGTTTGTGGGTTAAGCACTGGCCTCGAAGGTCTTCCAGTCAGCGCGCCATTCGCAGGTGCCTTCTCCGCGTCCCGCGCAGCGTACGTGGTCCACCGATCCGACGCCACCGATGAGGAGACGCAGGAGCTCCCGGAGCATGGCTTCGTAATACGCGCAGCCGATGCTGCTCGGCGCGGTGTTCAGCGTGACGGATCGGGGAACGTCGAGGAGAACGTATCCCCCGACGCGCCGCACCGTCCCATTGGCGTAGCGGGTGGCAATCTTGCGAGCCCGTCGAAGCGCCAGCGGCCGCGCGACGACCGACGGCAGAAGCCGCAAGAGTTTGCGTGTCACGGCATTGATGGTCCGATACGATTCGCGGGCGAGATACCTGCCGGCGGCGCGGAACACCGCTTCGGCGTCCGGACGCCGCCCGATGAGGACCGCGAGCGCGACCGATTCGTCCTGCCCGACCCGCTGCCGTTTGCGAACGGCGTCGGAGTAGCGCTTGATCTGGAGATAAACGGTGTCACTCAAACCAAGACGCTTGTTCCGGAGCTCGTCCACGAATTCCGAGTCGAGGTCCGCCGGCGTGTCCACGTCCCGCACGGCCTCGAGGAGGCTCAACGGAAGTAACGCATCGACTGTCGAAAGCATCCACGAAAGCTGACCGGCCGCAGTGCCGTTTTCCAGAGAGCTTATCGTTTAGGCGTGAATCACGTGTCTCTTTGGGCGGTGGGGCTGGTCCTCGCCACCGTCGTTGCGCTCCTTGCGCGCGGCGCGGGAGCGTTGAGCACGACCGGCGCGCTCGCCGCGATGGTGGCGGGTACCATCACACTGGCGGCAGGATGGAGTTGGGCAATCATTCTGATCGGCTATTTCGTCAGCGCCACGCTCCTGTCGCGTTTCCGTGCCGCGGACAAGGAACGCCGCACGCAGGGCCGCGTGGAAAAGCACGGCGCCAGAGACGCTACCCAGGTTCTCGCCAACGGCGGCGCGTTCGTCGTGATGGCGCTCGGCTTCTGGGTGCGTCCACACCCACTCTGGATGGCGTTCGCCGCTGGCGCGCTCGCCGCTTCCGCCGCCGACACGTGGGCTACGGAGCTCGGCGTTCTGGCGCGGCGTCGGCCGCGCTCGATTCTCACCTGGAAACCGGTCGACGTCGGCACGTCCGGCGGGATCACGATGCAGGGCTTCGCGGCGGGGATCACGGGCGCGATGTTCATTGCGCTGGTGGCTTGGATGGTACGGTGGCCTACCGCCGCTACGGTTTCCGCGCTCGTGGGCGGCATCCTGGGCTGCGCGCTCGATTCGATCGTCGGCGCCTCGCTGCAAGCTCGGCGATGGTGCGCATCGTGCGACATGGCGACCGAGCAGCAAATTCACCGCTGTGGAGCGGCGACCACGCGCACGGGTGGGCTGGCATGGCTGGACAATGACGGCGTGAACGCGCTCGCTACAGTCGGAGGCGCGCTCCTTGGCGCCGCCGCGACAGCTTTTCTATGACGAACGACGCGGACGTTCTGATTGTTGGTGGCGGGCCGGCAGGCGCGAGCACGGCGTTCCAGCTCGCACGCCGGGGATTTCGAGTGCGCGTATTGGAGCGCGCCCGGTTTCCTCGCCCGAAGCCGTGTGCCGAGTGTCTGAGTCCCGAAGCCTCGCGCATTCTTCACCACATGGACGCGCTGCGCGAGCTCGAAACGCGGGGCGCGTGGCTTCGCGGCATGATCGTGCGAGCCCCGAACGGAATCTCGGCCCGGGGCGACTATGCGGCATCCCACGGCTTTCGGGCGTTTCGCGACGCCGGTCTATCGATCCGACGCGAGGTGCTCGACGACGTGCTCCTGCGCTGCGCGCGCACGGCCGGCGCCGAGGTCCTGGAACGCAATCGGGTGACGGACGTCGTGTTGGACCGGGACCGGTCCGTGCGCGGCGTTACGGTGATGAGCGCGTCAGGCCGGCGCAGTGAGATGCTCGCTTCGGTCGTGATTGGGGCAGACGGACTGCGCTCGGTCCTCGCGCGCCGGCTGGGACTGGCACGAACCATGGCCTGGCCCCATCGCATCTCTCTGGTGGCCCATTACCGCGACGTACGCGACGTCACGGAGTACGGAGAGATGCACGTTGAGCGGGACGGGTTCGTCGGCGTCGCGGATGTTGGTGACGGCGTGACGACCGTGGCGGCAGTGTTTCCTCGGCAACGCGCGCGCGAGCTGTCCGGAGACCGATCGGGGTTTCTCGATCGGTGGCTTCTCTCTAAACCCCACCTCGCGCGGCGTTTCGAGCGCGCGACGCGCGACGGGGGCAGTGCGGCGACGGCGGTCGGGCCCTTTGCATCGCACGCGCGACGCGCCTGGCATCCGGGATTGCTGCTCGTCGGCGACGCCGCCGATTTCTTCGATCCTTTCACCGGCGAAGGCATCTACTCGGCGCTGCGGGGGGGCGAGCTCGCTGCGTCGGCGGTTGCGCAAGCACTGGGAGGCGACACCCGGCAGATGGTGCGATCGTTCCGGGACTACGATCGTGCGCGCCGGGAGGAGTTCAGCGGTAAATGGTGGGTCGAGCGCTTTATCGGCGCGGGCGTCGCTTCGCCGATGCTCGTCAACCGGGCGGCGCGGGCGCTCGCGGGAGACAAGAACCTCGCCGACTTGCTCGTTGGAGTCACGGGCGACTTCGTTCCGTCAAGCCAGGTATTGCGCCTCGGCTTCCTCGCGCAGCTTTTTGTTCTTCCCGTTGCCGTTCGTGGAGCGACGCCCCCATGCCCATAGACCCAGACGAATTTCGAGCAGTCCTCGGCCGATTTGCGTCCGGCGTCACGGTGCTGACGGCCCGAGACGCCGACGCGCAGGATCATGGCATGACAGTCAGCGCGTTCTGCTCCGTGAGTTTGGCCCCCCCGCTCGTGTTGGCGTGCATCGCCCTGTCCTCGGACATGCACCAAGTTCTTCAGCGGGCGTCGCATTTTGGCGTGAGCGTTCTCGAGGAGGGACAGGAACTGCTCTCACGTCGTTTCGCCGAATTGCCGTCGGCTGGGAGCCGTTTTGACGGGATCGGATACTCGCGCGCCGACACCGGCGTCGTTCTGTTGGACGATGCGATTGCGCACCTCGAGTGCCGGCTCGTCAGCACGCACGCGGCGGGAGATCACATGATCTACGTGGGTAAGGTCGAGTGGGCGGACTGCCGCCAGGAGCGGCCTCTGCTCTATTATCGCGGCGGATACGCGCAGCTCGAACGCTGATGCCATCGAGGTGGACGCCGTCGCGGCGGCGCGGCGTCGAGATTCTGGACGACCCGGCGACCCCGGTCGAGGTGCGGGCGCGCAGCATGGCCGACGTCACACGCGCCAACCGCGTGTTTGGCGGAACGACGTCGGCGCTCGTGGCGCTTGCGGAGGTCTGGCCAGCCCTTCGCTCCCATGCGGTTCTCTTGGATGTGGGAACCGGACTGGCCGACATTCCGGAGCGTGCGCGGCGCGAGGCCACGCGAGCGGGTGTCCATCTCACGGCGGTGGGGACGGACATCTCGGAGCACGTTGTGCACTCGGCGCGACATCGTCTGGATGGTGCCGCCGTCGGCGACGCGTTGCGCCTGCCGGTGGCCGATGCGAGCGTGGACATCGTCACCTGCTCGCAATTGTTGCATCACTTCGTCGACTTCGACGCGCGACGCGTCATCGCGGAGTTGGACCGGGTGTCACGGGGGTGGGTGGTGATCAGCGATCTCCGCCGCAGTTGGGTTGCGGCCGCGGGATTCTGGTTGGCGAGCATCGCGCTGCGTTTCCATCGCGCGACTCGCCATGACGGCGTCACGTCGGTGCTGCGAGGGTTCACCGCACACGAGCTCGAGAGGCTCGTGCTGGACGTCACCGGCAGCAAACCCCGCATTCGTTCCGGCGCCTTCTGGCGGCTTTCCGCCACGTGGAAGAAGGGTACGAGCGCGTTGACTTAGACTTACTCTTCTCATGTCCATTCGCGCCTCGAACTCTCTCGGACCGATGCCCTCCGCGGCGCGAATGCGCACGGTGGACGAGCGCCTCGTCCGGACGCCGGTGCAGGCCATATTCGAGATTGTCGCGGACGTCGAACGCTGGCCCGAGCACCTGCGCCATTATCGGTATGTGCGCTTTCGCGAACGTCAGATCGGCGGTGGGGTTGTCGAGATGTCCGCGAACCGCTCCTTCGGCCCCCTGCCGTGGCCCACGTGGTGGGTATCGCTGATGGATGTGAGACCACACCGCGACAGCACGCAGCCCTCGATCCGGTTCCGTCACGTCGAAGGGATCACGACGCGAATGGAGGTCGAATGGTCGTTCACCCCGGTGACGGAAGGAACGCACGTCACAGTTCTGCATCTATGGGATGGGCCATCTTGGCCTCTCATCGGAAGCTTCGCGGCTCGCGCCGTGATCGGACCGGTGTTCGTCCACAGCATCGCGTCGCGTACGCTCGCGGGACTCGCGCGCGCGGCTGAGCGACACCAGACTTCAAGACGCGCTTTCACATCGGAGTCCAAGCGGGATGCAGAACCGTCGTAGAGTAGCGATCACGGGCATCGGAGCGGTGACGCCGATCGGAATAACGGTGGGTGGAATGTGGGAGGGCCTGCGCTCCGAGCGCTCGGCGATCCGGCGCATTACGCGATTCGACCCGACTCCGTATCGCAGCCACAACGCCGCGGAAGTTCGCGACTTCGATGCCAGCGATTTCCTCGAGCGCAAGCGAGCCAAGCGACTGGATCGGTTCGGCCATTTCTCGGTGGCCTGCGCGAAGCTGGCCATCGAGGACGCCGGTCTGGTGCTCGCCCGGGAAGATCGCGAGCGAATCGGCGCCACGATGGGATCGGCGCTGGGCGGAGTGGGCTACGCCGAAGAGCAGTTCGGCGTCTTCCTGAAGGAAGGAATCGACCGGGTAGAGCCCACGCTGGCGCTCAACGTCTTCGTGGGTGCCGCCAGCTGCAACGTGGCCATCGAGTTCGGACTGCAGGGACCGAACAGCACCAATGGCATGAGCTGCGCGTCCGGGACGATCGGTGTCGGCGATGCCTTCCGCCTCATTCGCGACGACTACGCGGACGCGATGCTCTGCGGAGGCGTCGAGGCGCCGCTGATGCCTCTCTGCTTCGGTGCGTTCACGATCATTCGCGCAATGTCCACGCGGAACAACGACCCCGAGCGCTCCTCGCGGCCGTTCGACAAGGGTCGCGATGGTTTTGTCATGGGGGAAGGCGGCACGGTCCTGGTACTCGAGGAGTACGGGCGCGCGAAGGCGCGCGGCGCGCGCATCTATGCCGAGGTCGTTGGCTATGGAAACTCGAACGATGCGCATCACATGACGGCGCCTCGTCCGGATGCGTCGCAAGCCGCGCGCGCGATGCGCATCGCGCTCGCGGATGGCCATGTGCAGCCCAGCGAAGTGTCGTATGTCAACGCTCACGGCAGCTCGACGCCGCTCAACGACCCGACCGAGACGACCGCTATTCGCCTCGTTTTCGGGGAGCACGCGGAAAAACTGCAGGTGAGCAGCACCAAGGGGTACTACGGACACGCGCTCGGGGCTTCGGGCGCGTTCGAAGTCGCGATCTCCGCATTGGCGCTGAATCACGGCTGGTTGCCGCCGACGCTGAACCTCGACGAAGCCGGCGAAGGATGCGATCTCGACTACATCCCCAACTCCGGACGAGAAAAGGGTGTAGAGTACGCCGTGAGCAATTCATTCGGATTCGGCGGGATCAATGCGGCACTCGTGTTGAAGCGGGCCGACTAATCCCTTCCGACCCAATTCCCAATTCCCAATTCCCCCTTCCCTATCTCTTCAATGCGCGACTCGTTACGCCACTTCGTAGCGGAGTTTGTCGGAACCTTTGCACTCGTGTTCGTCGGTGGGGGCGCGATCATGGCGGCCGCGGCGAGTCGGATGGAATCAGGCCTCCTCGTAGCTGCCTTCGCGCACGGACTCATTATCGCCGTGATGGTGAGCGCGTTGATGCGCATCTCCGGCCATTTCAATACCGCCGTCACGATCGGCTTTCTCGCCGCGAGGCGGATCGAGCCGATCATGGCGGGCGTGTACGTCGCCGCGCAGATCCTGGGGTCGATCACCGCCGCATACGCGTTGAAGGGATTGCTCCCCGCGGCACTCACCGAAGCGACCCGCATTGGTGGCCAGTCCATCGCGCTCGAGATCTCAGCGATACAGGCCATCGGACTGGAGGCGATCGCGACGTTCTTTCTGGTGTTCGTCATTTTCGGCACGGCGGTCGACCCCAAGGCGCCCCGTATTGGCGGGCTCGCGATCGGTCTCACGATCACCGCCGGCATCCTTGCGATCGGCCCGTTCACGGGCGGATCGCTGAACCCGGCGCGTTCGCTGGGGCCCGCAATCGCGAGCGGCATCTTCGAGGGACAGGCCGTGTACTGGATTGGGCCGGTCGTCGGTGCCGTCATTGCCGCGGTCCTCTACGACACGCTCTTCATTCGGCGCGAGCGCGAGCCGCTCGATCATGGCGCAGTCCGGCCCTGACAAGCAGGGCCTCGTTTCGTTCGAGCGAGAGCGAGAGCTCACCATCGAGCTGCTTTCGGACCATTTCGCCCACGACAACTTGTCACTCGAGGAACTGGAGCGACGGATCGAGCAAGCCTACCGCGCGCCATCCGTTCCGGCACTGCGGGAGCTCACGAAGGATCTGCAGAGTGAAGCGGCGGGAGCAACCGAGCGACGCGGGGCAGCGCTGGGCGAAGTCTACGCTCCAGAGGAAGGGAAAGTCGTATCCATCATGGCGCAGACGCGCCGGCGCGGCCGGTGGCAGGTGCCGCGGCATCTCGACGTGTGGAGCATCATGTCGGAGACGCACCTCGACCTGACGCAGGCGCAGCTCACGTCCGGCGTGACGGAGATTCATCTCCACGCCCTCATGGCCACGATCAAAGTCATCGTCCATCCGGGCGTACGCGTCGTCCTTCAGCCCAGTGCGTTCATGGCCGAGGTGAGCGACGAGGTCTTCGACCCTCCTCCCGTCGGCTCTGGCGCGCCGGTGGTGCGGATCACCGGGCCGGTGTTGATGGCGGAGCTGAAGGTTTTCGTCCGGACGCGCGAACTGCAGGACCTGGGCGGCGACGTCTAACGGGCGAGCAGTCGCCCGGCGATGTTCGCGATGGTCACGACCACCGCGGGAACGAGCGTCAGCCCGATCGAAAACACGAGCCCGTGACGGAAGAGCGCCGGACCCAGGCCGTAAACAGGACGCTCGAGCCACCGTTCCACGAAGTTCTCGACGACCCAGCCGAACGTGTAGCAGATGTTCGCGCCGACGCCATACGCGACGATGGCCTGCCAGGGCACCATGAGCCAGCCACCACCCATCACGAGCTCGAGGACGTTCACATAGATCAGCGTTCCGAGCCCCGTGATGCCGACGATGGCGTTGTACGTGAGCCGGCGGCTTTCCCACCAGCGAACCACGCGAAGCGGCGAGCGGATGAGCGTGGGCTCGAACAAAAGGCGCTGCAGCGTCATGCCACCAAATTGCCAGAGAAGGGAAGCTGCGTCAAGTACTTTAAGCCGTAAAGTACAACCTGGCTAGGTCCCCACTTGCCGGTAGGTCGTGTCATAGAGCGCGATCGCGTCGCGGATCATGCGCATGGCGACGTCGCTCTTCTCCCACCCGGTGATCTGGACGCGCTTACCCTCGAGATCCTTGTAGCGCTCGAAAAAGTGCTCGACCTCCTTCAACAGATGCTGGGGGATGTCGGCGATGTCGAAGAATTCCTCGTAATACGGGTCGTGGAGCGGGACCGCGAGAAGCTTGTCGTCGGATTCGCCGCGATCCAGCATGCGGAGCAGCCCCAGAGGCCGGACCTCGATGAGACAACCCGGGAAGGTCTGCTCCTTCACCATCACGAGCACGTCCATCGGATCGCCATCGAGATACAGCGTCCGTGGAATGAATCCGTAGTCCCCCGGATAGTGCATCGACGAGTAGAGCACCCGGTCGAGCCGGATCAGCCCCGTCTGTTTGTCGAGCTCGTACTTGTTGCGCGTGCCGAACGGGATCTCGATGACGGCTGTGATCTCTTCCGGTGGATGCCGGCCGGGAGGCAGATCCCGCCAGAGATTGAACATGCGGAGAACATAGTGGGGAGTGGGGAGTGGGGAGTGGGAAGTGGGAAGTGGGAAGTGGGGAGTGGCGCAGCAACGCTCGCCGGGTATTCCACGGCGACCTATGGCAATACAGCCAAGGCAAACCGCTTGGCAGTATTGCCTTCGGCTCGCCGAGGAACACCCGGCTTCGCGTTGCGGCTCATTCTTGCGCCTTTTCTGCCACTCCGCCGCCATCCGTGCGAGCTGGCGTTGCTGCTCCGTGCCGCTGAGTCTATACTCGCGGCATGACGCGGCTCCTCCGCCGCACCCTGATGGCCGCTCTCGCGATGTCCGCCGCGACCGCGTCGTGCGCGCACGCGCGACGCGAGCTCTCGCCCAGCGCGGCCGCTGAGGTCCAGGCGGATGTGTCACAGACGCTCTCGCTGCTGCAGCGCTACTCGGCGGCCAGGCAATGGGATTCGTTGGTCACGCTGTATGCCGACGACGCTCGCTTCCGCTGGATCGAGAACGGCCAGGTGCGCTATCGCTCTCGTGCGGCGATCCGGTCCGGGCTGAGCAGTCTTCCGCCGGGAACGCGCCTCGAGACGACGTACAGCGACACCGAGATCACCGCGATCTCACCCGACATCGCGTCGTTGGCGACACGCTTCGAGACGCGGATGACCGACTCGGCGTCCGCAAGAAGTTTTGCGTTTGGCGGCGCGATCACCATGACGTTGATCAAGCAGAGCGGCGCGTGGCGCATTCTCGAGGGGCACACGTCCGCCGCCGTCGACCGCCCGCGCTAGCCCGCCTCTGGGTCTTGTCGCTCGCGGGTCGATGCTTCTCGCGCGAGCAATTGCGGCTTGCCCTCCGCGAGGATGCGCGCGCTGAAACGCTGCGCCTCCGCCAGGCGCTCGACCTCCAGCGCGATTCCCTCGAGTGCCTGCTCGATTCTCTCGAACCGCGCAGCGGCATCGCCAGGCCTGTGCATCGATACGATTTCCGCGCGGATGGCTCGTTCACGCTCCTGCTGCCAACTGATGGCCAGCGTAAACACCAAGACCAGCAGCGCGCCAAAGGCAAGCACGAGAAGAAGAAAGATCATGCGACAACGCCAATGCCGACGAGGAAAAGGACAACGCCGAGACCAACGATCATGGCGACAGCACCCCAGTACATGATGGGATTCTTGCCGCGATAGAACGTGCTGTTTCTCAGCTGTACCTCACCCGTATATAGCGGCAAAATGCCGAACGAGACAATGAGCGCCGCCAAAGCAATCAAGGCAAACAAGGGCGTGTCCCAATCCCAGTCGCGGCGCCGGTACACGTAGAGAGCGATTCCTAGCCCGACTGCATAGACGACGGCCGCGATCGCGAACATTCTCGCGAACGGTTTCGTCAGAATGTTGTCGTTCCCACCTTCAGACTCCGACGTTTCTAGTGAGTAACGCGCGCGAGCCGGCTTTGCGACGTCACCTTCGCGGAGATTGATGCGCTGCCGTATGAGCTCCAGGAGGTACTCCGCGCCTCCTACTCCGAAAGATGCGGCCAAGCCCAGCTTCCCACCCTGCCTGATGTGCGACCGAAGCAGCGCGCGGCGAACGACGGACAACCTCGCGACCACCGCCTCAACATCATTCACATCGAGGTCGATCCCTTCGACGGCCCCATGCATGGCAATACGTGCGTCCTCGATCTCCTCCCAGGCCACGAAGTCGACGCTACCGACATGAGCCAAGAGTCCGCGATCCGTCAACACGAACGCAGTTCCTGTCACGAATATGCGGAGCAGTGATCTGACCAAATAGAGCCACGTCATGATGACAGCGGCCACGCCCCAGAGAGCGTACTTCGGCGGAAGCATCACCCACGCAAACAATGCGAAAGCGCCGAAGAGTATGGCCAGAATGATGAGCCGAACGGCGACGACTGTTCTCGCTGTCCTGATCGCTATGGACAACGACCCGCCATCACGATTGGGCCCGTCCATCTATCGCCGGTCACGCCAGGCTCGGAACTCACCAGGAATAGCACGTTTGGGAAGTTGACTCTCGCGGTGAGCGACTTTCCGTTCTCGATGGCACCGAGGCTCCGAAAGTGCTCCAAACTCAGAGTGGAAACCCAGAGGACGTAAGCGGAGTAGGCGCCGAGGGCTGCCACGGCGGGCAGGTCCCGCACTGTGACGGAGACGTCAAAAGCAACGAGCCCTCCCGAATCCTGAGCCGGGGTAAGGGTCGCCGTCCCTCGTGCGGCCGGAGCGACCTTGTCGGTGGACCTGAGCGTCACTGGAGCTTGCGACCGCGCACAGACGAGCGGTCTATTCGGCAGCATGCGAAGCCCTTCGCTCTCATATCCAGCATAAATAGAAGCCACTCTCCCGCCGCGTACCTCGACGACAAGCTCCGGCTTGTCCGAAGCGCTTTGGCCGGCGATGCGCCAGACCAATTGCGTTTGGCTGCGCGTGTCGGGTGGGCCGTACAGCTCGAGCGCGCGCTCCACTGAATCGCCAAAAGCGAGGCCTCGGCGAGTGGTTACTCCAGGCCCGTTGAGCTTCACTCCGAGCTTGGGGCCGTCCGGACCCATGAACACCGTCACATTGCGGTAGAAGAATCTGTCGTACTCACTTCCGACGTCGTTGGGATGCTCATAGGTGCGAACGGAGTCGGGCCGCCCGAGAACACGCACGATATCCGTTGGCCCGGCCTCGAGATCCAAACCAACCAAGGTCAGCTCCGTGGTGTCCGGGCGCGTACCTGTCTTTGCGCACAAGGATTGGGCGCATACGAAGATCAGGAAGAGGGCGTACGCGACATGAGCGGACATAGGCGTCCATGACGGGAGTCTTCAGTGTGGCGTATAGTAAGTTCGTCCGCAACGACCACTGACCACGTCTATATGACCGCCGAAGGGCAGCGACTGCTAGCCGACGCGCGACGCGAGCAGAATTGGAAGCGCTGGGGGCCGTATCTCGCGGAGCGGCAGTGGGGAACCGTGCGCGAGGACTATTCCGCCGACGCCGACGTATGGAACGCCTTCACCCACGCCGACGCGAGCAGCCGAGCGTATCGCTGGGGCGAAGACGGCCTGCTCGGCATCTGCGACCGCGAGTGTCGTCTGTGCTTCTCCGTCGCACTCTGGAATGGCCGGGATCCGATTCTCAAGGAGCGACTCTTTGGTCTCGACAACCACCAGGGGAATCACGGGGAGGACGTCAAGGAATGCTACTTCTACATCGACAGCACGCCGACGCACTCATACATGAAGGCGTTGTACAAGTACCCCCAGTCGGAATTCCCGTACAAAGCGCTGATCGCGGAGAACCGCCGGCGCGGACGTGGTGACCCGGAATACGAGGTCCTCGAGACCGGGGTGTTCGACGACGAGCAGTACTTCGACGTCGTGGCCGAGTATGCGAAAGCGGGGCCGAACGACATTCTGATTCGGCTCAGCGTGACGAACCGCGGCCCGGCCCCCGCGCCGCTAGCGCTCCTGCCGACGGTTTGGTTTCGCAATACCTGGGCGTGGGGGCGCGATACGGATGCGCCGCCGCAGCTATCGTCCGACGGAACGCACACCATCGTCGCCGATCACCCGTCGCTGGGCCGGTTTCGACTGAACGCGACCGCGAATGTCGTGGGACAAGCCGGTCGGCCAGAACAGCTCTTCACCGAGAACGACACGAATTGCGAGCGGCTCTTCGACAGTCCGAATCGCACGCCGTACGCGAAAGACGCGTTCCACCGTTACGTCGTGAGCGGAGATCGAGAAGCCGTAAACGCGAAGGGCGTTGGCACCAAAGCGGCCTATCTCTACAACTGGCAACTCGCGCCGGGTGCGACCGCGAGGCTCGATCTCCGGTTGTCCTCGGACGAAGAAGCGCCGCCGAAACCGTTCGGCCGTGAGTTCGACGCGACGTTCGCCGACCGCAAGCGAGAGGCGGACGAGTTCTACGACGCGCTCATTCCGCGCCAGTCGTCGCTCGATGAATACCGCGTTGCCCGGCAGGCGTACGCGGGACTGCTTTGGACGAAACAGGCGTACCACTACGCGGTCCGTGAATGGCTCGAGGGCGACCCCGCGTTTCCGCAGCCGCCGGCCACTCGCTGGGAGGGTCGCAATCGCGATTGGCAGCATCTGTACAATCGCGACGTGATCTCCATGCCGGACAAGTGGGAATACCCGTGGTACGCTGCGTGGGACGTCGCCTTTCAGATGGTGCCATTCGCCCGGCTCGATCCACAGTTCGCGAAGGACCAGCTGATCCTGCTGCTGCGCGAGTGGTACATGCATCCGAACGGGCAGATTCCCGCGTACGAGTTCGAGCTCGGCGACGTGAATCCGCCGATGCACGCGTGGGCGGCGTGGCGGGTATACAAGCTGACAGGACAGCGCGGCGCGCGCGATCACATGTTCCTGGAGCGCGTCTTCCACAAGTTGCTCGTCAACTTCTCCTGGTGGGTGAACCGGAAGGACGCGCAGGGCAACAACATCTTCGGCGGCGGGTTTCTGGGCCTCGACAACATCGGCGTCTTCGACCGGAGCAAGCCACTGCCGACCGGGCAGTACCTCGAGCAAGCCGATGGCACGGCGTGGATGGCGTTCTACGCGAGTACGATGCTTTCCATCTCACTCGAGCTGGCGGCGCAGGACCCGGCGTACGAGGACATGGCGTCGAAGTTCTTCGAGCACTTCGTGGCGATCGCCGACGCGATGAACACCGTCGGCGGCACGGGGCTGTGGGACGACGAGGACGGCTTCTATTACGATCAGCTTGCGGTGGGCGGGGTGCGCCGCCCGCTGCGCGTGCGGTCGATCGTCGGGCTCATCTGCCTCATCGCGTGCGAGAACATCGAGCAGTCGACGATCGACCGGCTACCGGCCTTCAAGAAGCGCATGACGTGGTTCCTCGAGAACCGCAACGACCTGGCGCAGCAGCTCTCGTACATGCGCGCCGAAGAAGGGGGGAGACGCGAGCATCATCGGCGCCTGCTCGCCATTCCGTCACGCGAGCGTCTGACGCGAGTGCTGCGCCACGTGCTCGACGAGACCGAGTTCCTGTCGCGGTTCGGCGTGCGGTCGCTGTCGCGCGTCCACAAAGACCGGCCCTTCACGCTGCACGAGGGGGGAGCCGAGTACTCCGTGCACTACACCGCGGGGGAAGCGGACAGCAGCATGTTCGGCGGCAACTCGAACTGGCGCGGCCCCATCTGGTTTCCGATCAACTACCTGCTGATCGAAGCGCTCGAGCGGTACCACCACTACTACGGTGACACGTTGAAGGTCGAGTGTCCCACCGGCTCGGGACATCTCATGGATCTCGATGAAGTGTCGCGCGAGCTCGCGTCTCGGCTGTGCCGGATCTTCCTGCCGGACGCGGCGGGGCGCCGGGCGTGCCACGGGAACGATTCGCGATTCGCCGAGCACCCCAACTGGCGCGATCTCGTGCTCTTTCACGAATACTTCAACGGCGACACCGGTCGCGGCCACGGGGCGAGCCATCAGACCGGCTGGACGGCGCTCGTCACCCGCTGTTTGGAGAAGGTTGCTGTCCCCCATGCCGTGTCGCGTCCGAGCGAGATCTTGCTGGCGATCGCCGAATGACGACCGTTCCCGCCAACTTGTCATGGAAGCCCTGCTTGCGCCGGTCGAACGCGACCCAGAGCATGCCCGCTCCGAGCGGAAGGAGCGACACGTAATAGCCGAGGTATCTCCCGACGCATTGGCCGGTCGTCGGGTCTTCTCCCGACTTCGCGTCGACGATCCGGAGCCCAGCCGCGATTTTTCCAGGCGTCGCTGACTTGTACACCCAGAACAGAATCACCGCGACCGCCGGTAGTACCCAGGTGAGAAGGAAATCCACGGGACCCGCGATCAGAGCGGCCGAGGTGAAATAGTCCTTACCATACACTGCCCAAAGAATCGGACCGAGGATGAACGCGGCGAGGAACGAGTCGATGATCGCCGCCCACACGCGGATCCAGAAGCCCGCGTATGCTTCGCTGGAGACCGCTGGCTGTGTCATAATAGGAAAGATGACTGGACTACGGACCGGCCGGAGTGGCAGCTAATCGGGGAACAGCTCCAACGTCGTGGCTCTGCGCTTGGTCGTCGCGAATCCCTTCACGTACGGCTGATTCGCCTTCGTCGTGTACTTCTCGCCATACGCGACGTCCATTGCATCGTTCAGTTTCCCGCGCTTTACCGGAACGGCACGCACGCCCACCTCGCGGCCGTTCACTTGAATCGCGCCGCGCGGGTTCTCGAGGAATGTGCGGTACCACCCCCTCGCTTTGTCATTCCAGGGACGCACGAGGACGCGACCGTCCACGACCACGACCCAGATGGGCACGAAGCGATGGTCGCCGCCCGCTCTAATATACAGGTATTTGATCTGGCCGATCGCTTTGGCAGTGGCAGGAGCGAAGCGTTGCAAAGCCGCGCCGGTGTTTTTTGTCTTCTTCATATGAATGGATAGGCCGCGACGAAGACGACCAGGGCGTGAAGTGCCAAGAGCGTCAGGAACCGCGCCGGTCCGGCCCAGGCCAGTCTGCGCGTTCCCCACGCTCCCGCCGCAAGAGCGAGACCAGATACGACGGCGCAGAGCGCGAAGTTCGTCGCGAGGCGAGACGGTCCGCACACACCGACGCCCCGATCCGTCATCGCGAGAAGTGCTCCGAGCAGGAGCGAGCAGATGACCCAGGCGGCGACGTACGCGCCGCGGCGCGGGGGCGCACGCTGCATCACACGCAACTGCGCCGACGTGAGAATCAGCGTGGCCACCGTCCAGACGGCGAGGAGCACCGCCTGCGCGATCTGACTCGAGGTCAAACGCGCGTCCAGATCCTCGTCTCGAGCTCCAGTGTATCCACCAGACGTTCCGCCAACTTCACGACCTCGGCGAGATCGCCGACCACCGTCTCCGGCGAGACTTTCGCGCCAAAGAGTCCGACCTCGAATCGGTCCACATTCTGCGGGACGGTCAGGAAGACGGAGTTGTCGTGAAACGACAGCCTGATCAGCACACCGAGCAGCGCCTGCGCCTCCATGATGAGCTCCATCATTTTCGGCGTGAGCAGGTAGCGCGCTTCCTGCTGGTTCGAGCCGTAGACGCTGAAGAGCTTCTCGAAGTCCACGTTCTCCAGCCGGCAGATCTCCTTCTGCTTCCGACTTTCGGATTCACCGAACAGGCCGCCGAGGATCTTGCTCTCGGCATCGGGAACGACGACGGTGTGGCCCTGAAAGTTCTTGTTGAAGTCGAGCCGGATGATCAACCCTCTGAAGATGATCACGGTGCGCCGGTTCTTTCCCGACCCTTCGGTCCGCGTCGCCTTCGCTTCCAGGATCGCATACGTGACCGCATTCTTCTTGCCGCAGATCTCGTCCTCGGCGTGCCACGTCTCCGTCCTCTTCTCGAACAAGTCCATCTCGAGAAAATCCTGCTTCGTGAACTTCGACTCCGGCGAGTACGTCAAGCCGTGTCCGAGCGCGCCGACCACGCGCTTGACGACGATCTTCTTGTAGCTCTTCGCGAGCTGGCGGCGCTGATGCGCGCCGTAGCCGATCGCCAGGGCTGCCGCCCCGCCCAGGGGGAGCCGCGGGTCCTTCTCGCCGCGCGTCCACATATACCAGTACGCGCCCAGGCCGAGGGCGACGCAAACGATGCCGACCTTCACCACTCGGTCGCGAGCCTTCTCGACTTCCGCGTTGATGTAATTGCACCCGGCCTGAAGCTTCATCAGCGTCGACTTGTCGAGCTGACTGATCCGGCCAACACGCGTGTTGCTGGGACGACTCTCGCTCACGCCTTGAACAGGCTCTTCATGTCGACGTCACGGCGCTTGGTCTCTTCCGCGACGAACGTCTGACGCAGCCCGAAGCTCATGCTCGATGCGATCAGGGAGCTGGGGAAGGTCTGCACCGCGTTGTTGTAGTCGGTCACCGCGGCGTTGTAACTGCGCCGCGCGGCGGCGAGCTGCTCTTCCACTTCATTGAGCGATCGTTGAAGCTGGACGAACGTGTCGCTGGCCTTCAGCTGCGGGTAGTTCTCCATCGTGACGTTGAGCTGACCCATCGCACGGGAGAGCTCGTTGTCGGCGCGGATCTTGTCCTGCGGGTCCTTGCTTGCCACGGCCCGCGACCGAAGACGCACGATATCCTCGAGGAGCCCGCGCTCGTGCGTCATGTACTGCTTCACGGTCTCGACGAGCTTCGGAATCAGGTCGTAGCGTTGCGTGAGCTGGACGTCGATCGTGCTGAACGCCTGGTCCACCATGTTCCGGCGGCGAATCAGCGAGTTGTACATCGTGATGCCGACGACGGCGAACAGGACCAGGCCGCCGAGTACAAAGAGACTCATTGTTTCTCCGGTTATGGAACGGGTTGGTCAGTCTCGTCGAGTACGCTGGTCCTGCCGCGCACCGCTCGCCAGGCGAACGCCGCGGCGAAGATGATGGCGATCGAGCCGAACGTCTTGGTCGCCACGCCGCCAATCTCGGAGGCAGGCACGACTTCGGTCACCCAGAGCACGCCGATGACGGCGGCCGCTATGAGCGCCACGAGGATTCCGACTCGAATGATGCGCACGGGAGGGAGG
>JBBDXZ010000039.1:0-7107 GCA_040902075.1 Gemmatimonadaceae bacterium | reverse complement strand
GAATCCTCCCGTTCGTGGACGCTGGAGACGAGCGTCGTACGAGCCCCGATTCACCGTAAGGCCATTGCCAACTAGAGAGTCAAGGGGCTTTGATCCGCCGCTGAGGGTGGTTGCGACGGCGGGCTTGACTCTACAGCTAGATAGAGGGTTTATGGTGCAAAGGTACGGGGAGCACCGTGACATGCTGATCGGAGAAGTCGCCAAACAGGTAGGGGTTAGGGTGCAGACGCTGCGCTACTACGAGTTGCGCGGCTTGCTGCCTGATACGAAGCGTCGTGCGTCCGGGTATCGGGAGTACGACGCCGGCACCGTGGCGCTGGTGCGGTTCATCAGAAACGCCCAGGAGCTCGGCTTCACACTTCGGGAGATCTCCGAGTTGATAGCGTTGCGCCGGCAGCGCTCCGCGCGCCGGACAGACGTGCGCGACCTTGCCAGTCGCAAGATAGACGAGATGGACCGCCGCATTCGGCAGCTGAAGTCCATCAAGGCAGAGCTGGTGACGCTGATTGCGGAGTGTGGTGGAGCCGGCTCGCAGAGGCCGTGTCCGATCCTTACGGCCATCGACGGATCGCCGGACGTGCGCGGAAAGACCAACCGTACCAGCAAGTCCATTACCGGAGGAACAGATGATAGACAATGACAGATGTTGCTGCGACTGCCCCAATTGTTCCTGCGCGTGCGAGAGCGGCGGAAGCTGTTGCGGGAATTGCTGCCCTTCGAAGGACTGAACGGCCCGCTCGTGACTGCGGCGGTGAGCGAATCGCGTGTTCTGTCGTACCTCGGGTTGTTCTCTTCGGTGGGAACGCTTGCCTGCTGCGCACTCCCGTCGATATTGGTGCTTTTTGGTTTCGGCGCGACGGTTGCTTCATTCCTGTCCGCCGCACCCTGGCTCGTGACGCTGTCGCAGCACAAGGGCATGGTATTCGGCGTTGCGGCAGGCATGATCGCGGCGAACTTTTATTACGTCCATCACATCGTCCCACGCCTGCTGGTCAGGCAGGGAGCCTGTCCCGCGGACGATCCGAGTGCATGCGCGAGAGCGACTCGCGGTAGTCGTCTCCTTCTCTGGATTTCGGCGGTCATACTGAGCGTGGGCTTTGCGGTCGCGTACGTGCTTCCCCTTGTGCTCACGCGCATCGACACATGAGCCGCCGCGCTCGCAGGCTGCTCATACTCTCGTCAATCGCGATGGGCGCGGGCGATGCGCCCGCGCAGGGTCACGGACCTGCCTTCGGTCTGTCCACTCCGACGCTTGGAAAGGGCGGCTGGAGCCTCGATGTGGCAGCGATGAGCCGTTTCATCGGCGAGAAGGAAATGGTGATGATGCGATCGATGGTGAGCTATGGATTCACCGAGGACTTGCAAATCTCGGCTTCATTGCCGATGCCGCTCTACGTGCCACAGGGAGCGCGACCGGCGCACGGGATGTCACGCATGCCTACCAGTCCAGACATCGAGTTTCTCCTGGGATGGCGCTTTCATCGCACGGGCACCGACATCGGGTCGCGTTTCGAATCGACGACGTATTTCGGCTTCGATTACCCGACTGACGATACGCGCGCGGGTGTGCTAACGTCACCTGGCCTGTACGGCGGGCTGGTCACCGGCTATGCGTCGCGCACGATCTACAGCTGGGCGGGCGCACTCTATCGACGCTACATGTCTCCAGTTGGACCGACCGCCGATCACATCGGCGATGTCGCGATGTACAGCGTCGTCCTCGGCTATCGGCCGCCGCCGTTTCAGAAGGATTATCCGCATCCTGATTGGCGCGCTTTTGTCGAAATCATCGGCGAAATAGCCGCGAAGGATATAATCGCCGGCTTACAGCAAGTGAACACGGGCGGACACGAAGTCTTCGCCGGTCCGACCCTGCTCGGCCTCTACGGCTCATGGGGAATTTCGGGCGGACCTGTCTTTCCCGTATACCGTGACGTAAACGGCACGCAGCCACGGGAGAAGATGCGTCTCGTGGTCAACACCACGTTCTGGTTTTAGGAGGCAATAGTGCTTCGACTCACCTTGTCGTTCAGCATCCTCGTGTCGCTCGTCCCGAATGTCGCGGGCGCACAGCTCCAGGAGATGCGGCAGACCATCTTCGGGATGGATTGAGCGGTGTGCGCCCACACCGTGCGTGTGGCCTTGAGAAAAATCGAGGGAGTCGAGTCGGCCGACGTAAGCCTGAAGCAGGGTGTCGCGACCGTCCGGTTCAAGCCTGACAATCGTATCGCTGTCGATCAGATTCGCGACGTAGTGCGCTCAAACGGCTTCACGCCCAAGGCGGCAGAGGTTCGCATTCGTGGCTCGGTCATCGAAGAGAAGGGCGAACTGCTGCTTGCCGTCCCAGGACGCGATCAGGTCTACCACTTGGGACGCGATCCAAATGCACCGGCCGCAATCGAGCGCCTCCGACAGGTTGCCGGGCGAGAAGTCATCATCGAGGGAACGGCGCCTGAGGCGGCGAAGGGCCAAGCTCGGGTCGAGCCGATTCGAGTGCGAAGTGTGTCGGATGTCATCAAGCGGTAGGATAACAATGGATGTAATGAGAAACGGCACGTTCGCTGCGGCACGACTGTCGCGGTGACGCCGGGATGCAACCTAGGCTAATGCGAGAGGCGCTCTCGGCACCGCGCTCGCGATCTGAGCGCCACTCGCGGACGTCGACACCATCGCCGAATCAATCACTGCGGATTGATTGGGCGATCGTCAGACTATCAGGACGTTCACCGTGCGCCCGAGCGACACGCTTACCATTGCCCCATCGGCACCGCGTGTCGATTCGGCGCGAAGGGGCCACGGCTCGTCGTCCACGTGTCCGTAGCCCGCGATCCACGTCATCTCGGCGCGCCGAACTCGCCGGATCTCGACCGGCGGCGACAATCCCGGCGCTTCCAACGCAACGTACTCCGCCAGAGGGTCTCGATCCTCTGGACGGACGAGCACCAGGTCGAGATGCCCGTCGGCGAGATCCGCGTTCGGAGCCAGCGCGATGCGCGGCCCGATCGCGCGTATGTTCATCGCCTCGACGGTGACGTAATCCCCGGAGAGATCCGAGCCGTCGGCGACCATGTGATAGGTCCGGATCGGATGTCTCCGAATTAGCCGGGCAACGCCATGCGGGCGCTTTTGCGACGGCACGAGATTCCACAGGAAACGACCGAGCCGTTCGCGCATGGATCCTTCGTTTCGGAGCATCGCGCCGATGAACCCTACCCCCGCGCCCTCGACGAAAGACTCCTCACCCCACGGCGCGCTCACCTGGCCAATATCCAACCGCACCTGGCGCGCGGACGTCAAGCCGTCGATGAGGACTGGCACCGTCGCCTGGATACCCAGCGAGCGCGCGATGTTGTTGGCGGTGCCGACTGGCAGGATGAGCAGGGGAATCGTTGTCCCGGCAAGCGCGATGGCAACCCTCGCAACCGTGCCGTCGCCGCCCGCCGCGACTAAGACATCAGGCCGAGACTCCGCGGCGCGCGCGACTTGCTTCTTGCTCCTGCCGTGCACCGCAACGTCGTAACCGCGGTCGCGGAAGAGGCGCGCGAGATCGTCGGCGTCATACGCGCCTTGGCCCGCATCCGGGTTATGGACGAGCGCGATGCGCATCGAGGAGATAAGAGAAGAGGCTCGGGAGGCTGGCTCTGGTGTGGATGTTGCCCGACTTGCAAATCGCATGCGCCTGCTTCTCGCCAACGACGACGGCATCTACAGCCCCGGCCTCGCGGCGCTCGCCGCGGCGGCCGCGGAGTTCGGCGACGTGCGCATCGTCGCTCCCGACGTCGAACAGTCGTCGATGGGACACGCCATCACCCACTCGCGTCCCGTTACAATCAGGCGAACGCCGATCGGCGAGTACGACGCGCATCGCGTGAACGGTACTCCCGCCGACTGTGTGGCGCTTGGCGTCGATCTGTGGAAAGGCGTGGACGTCGTCCTCTCCGGCATCAATCTCGGCCTGAACCTGGGCAACTCGATGTGGCATTCGGGCACACTTGCCGCGGCGAAACAAGCGGCGCTGCTCGGCCTGCGCGGAATCGCGTTAAGCACACCGACCGGCGGTGGAGAGCCGGACTTCGCGAAGTTGCGCCCATGGGTGGCGAAGGTGTTGACGCTCCTGCTGCCGCTGTCGGACCTCAAGCTCGTGAACGTGAACCTTCCTCCGGATCCCGTCGGCCTGCGTTGGACAAATCAGGCTGTGACCCACTACGACGGACGCGTCGTCGAAGGGAAGGACCCGATGGGCCGCCAGCACTACTGGCTGAGCGTACGTTCGATCGATGCGATCGAGGAAGGCACCGATCGGTGGGCGGTGCGCAGCGGCTACGTGTCCATGACACCGCTGCGGCTCGACCTCACCGATGGGGAAGCGCTAAAAAGAGCGCAGCAGGTTGCCAAATAGGCCTTGCCGCCTTTGGACGGTTTCGGTGCTCCATGGAAAATCAGGCCGCGGTCTGGGCGCGGAGTGTCGAGCTGGCGGCGACCAGCGCGGGCGGTCCCATGCGCGTTGACCTCACGCTCGCCATAACGCGGGAGAAGTAGACGGCGCAAGCAAGGCTACTATGTCAAAGGTTTGAACGGATGCATCGGAAGAAGAGCCGATGCTCCTGATAGCTGGACCTGCTGTTCTCGTATCCGGGTAATTCCGTTCGTTGCGGAGCCTCGCATGAACCGTCGACATTGTAGCCCGCATCGCGGAGCCGTTATACGCAGATTGCACGACATGTACATGCGAGAACAAAACATGCGAGATTGCAGTACGTGACCAGCCCCGAGACCAAGAGCCCAAGCGCGCATCTCGCCCGTCGGATTGCGGCCATAGACGTCGGGTCCAACTCGATCCGGCAGATCATCGCCGACGTGCACGCGGACGGCACGATCGAGGTCGTGGACGAGATGAAGGCCCATCCGCGACTCGGCAAAGGTCTGGGAAAAGCCAAGGCGCTGAGCACCGACTCGATGGACCTCGCCGTCGAGGCGCTGACGCGAATGGCGACGCTCGCCAAGCAGTTCGGCGCCGATCGCGTGGAAGCCGTGGCGACGAGCGCCGTGCGCGACGCCGAGAACGCCGAGTTCTTCCTGGCGCGCGTGAAACAGGCCACGGGACTCAAGCTGCGCGTCCTCAAGGGCGAGGACGAGGCACGGCTCACCTTCCGCAGCGCGCTCGCGCACTTCGAGCTCGGCGCGGGACGTTCTGTCGTCGTGGATATTGGCGGCGGCTCACTGGAGCTTGCTCTCGCAGCCGAAGGCGTCGTCGAGTGTCTCACCTCGCTGCCACTCGGCGCCCTGCGCCTCACAGAACGCTATCCGGCGACCGGCAGCCCAAAGCAGCTTCGCAGGCTTCGCAAGCAGGTCAGAAAAGCAATCAAGCCCGTCATCTCGCGACGCGACTGGCGCGGCGCGCGCGTGATCGGATCCGGTGGTACGTTCACGAACCTCGCCGGTATCCACCTCACCCGTCAGGGAATCTTCACCGCCAAATCCGTCCACGGAACGGTCATCCCTCGCGTGGACGTGGAGCACATCATCGATTCGCTCGCCGCCATGAGCGACGAGGAGCGGCGCAACACGCCGGGACTCAACGCCGATCGCGCCGACATCGTCGTCGCGGGCATAGCAGTGATCGCGGAGGTGTTGGCGCGGGTGGACGCGCGCGAGGTGATCGTCTCGCGCTACGGCATTCGCGAGGGCTTGCTGCTCGAGGCCGCGCGCGTCACCCCCGTGGTCGCCGATCCCGGCGAGGCCCGCGAGCGCTCGGTGCGGGACCTGGCCGACCGATGCCACTTCGAGAAGAAGCATGCGACGGCGGTGCAGGCACTCGCGCTCAAGCTCTTCGACGCGGTGGCCGATCGCCTCGAGCTTGGGCTCGGCGACCGGCGCATCCTGTCCGACGCAGCGTTGTTACACGACATCGGGTACCACATCAACTACGACCGGCACCACAAGCATTCCTATCATCTCATCCTGCACGGCGAGCTGCTGGGCGTGACGCCGGAAGAGCAGGTGCTCATCGCCAACGTCGCGATGTACCACCGGGGCGCCGAGCCGAGAAAGAAGCAACGCAACTACAGTGAGCTCGACAGACCGCTGCGCACCCGCGTCAAGAAGCTCGCCGCCATTCTGCGCGTGGCCGACGGGTTCGACCGCGGGCACGTCGGCGCGGTTGCCTCGTTGAAGGTGCGTTGGCTCGACCGCGCCATCCGCATCACCGCGGTTTCCGCGCGCGCCGACGCGCCGCTGCGTCTCGAGATCTGGGGCGCGCACCGAAAGTCGGCGCTGCTGGCGAAGGTTGCCGGTCGCCCGGTGGAGATCGTGGCGCCGGACGGAAAAGTCCTCTCGTCCGACGCTCTGGAGAACGACGCTTAGCCGTCGGGATGACAGAGGCTAGGCTGGGCGCTTCGGCGCTTTGCGTTTCCGGGTCGGAACCGTGGCCGCGGGACTTTCGGTGACAACAGACTGACGTGGGTCGTTCACGGCCCACAGCCCTGAACCCACCGCACCATCGATGATCCCCCACGAGTTGATCAGCAGGAGCTCGTGACTTGCCCTCGTGACATCGGTGGGAACACGCTGCTGCCACTTGCCGTCGGCGCGCAGCTCCCACGCCTGGCGATTGTCGCTGAGATACAGATCGAGCAGCGCGCGCAGCCGCTCGTGCAGCGCGGGCTTCTCGACGGGTGCTACTGCTTCGACCCGGCGATCGAAGTTGCGCGGCATCCAGTCCGCTGAGCCGAGGTAATATTCGCCGCTGCCGCCGTTGGCGAAGTAGAAGATGCGCGAATGCTCCAGAAAGCGTCCGATGATGCTCAGCACCTGGACGTTCTCCGAGAGCCCGGCCACCTGGGGACGCAGGCAGCAGATGCCGCGCACGAGCAGGTCCACTTTGGCTCCCGCCTGCGCCGCCGCGTACAACGCGTCGATGGTCGCGGGGTCCACCAGCGCGTTCATCTTCGCGATGATGTGCGCCGGCCGTCCCGCGCGCGCGTGCTCGGCCTCGCGTTGCACGAGCTCGAGAAACCGGCCGCGCAGATCCGCGGGCGCGACGAGCAGCTTTCTGTAGACGCGCTGGCGCGAGTAGCCCGTGAGCGAGTTGAATAGATCGCTCACGTC
>JBBDXZ010000038.1:0-7152 GCA_040902075.1 Gemmatimonadaceae bacterium | reverse complement strand
GGCCGCGTGTCGATGATGGTGATGATCGCGATGGTCGTGCGGTCCGAGAGCATCGTCGTCGGGTGGCTCTTTCACCTTGTTGTCAGCGCCGTCTTCGGAGCGATCTACGGTTCGTTTCTCGGTGATCGCGCGAGGACTTACGCGAGCGGAGCGCTGTACGGCGTCGGTTACGGGATCTTCTGGTGGGTCGGCGGCGCGTTGATCGCCATGCCCGTGTTGCTGGGCATGGCGCCATTCGCGTCGCTCAGGATGCCCGAGATGCGTCCGGTCGCGATGGGAAGTCTGGCCGGGCACATCCTCTGGGGCATTATACTCGCGGAACTTTACGTTCGCCTGCGGCAGCCGCGACTCGCGGCCGGCGAAGCAGGGCGACTTGCCTAAGATAGGACTTCGTCCGTCGCGGACCTCAGGGCACGGCGGACCCCGGCGCACGCACGCCGCCCTTCAGCATCTCGACGCGCCAGAGAAACTCCTCGAGCACCACGTCGCTCGCCCCTTTGTGGATGAACGCGATCTTGCCGTCCTTGTCGATGAACCAGGTGGTGGGATACGCCGAGATCCGCGCTTTTTCCGTGACCCAGCCGTCGTCGAGCAACACCGGCATCGTGAATTTCTTCTGGTTCATCCAGTCGCGCACGATTTTCACTTCGTCGCGATAGTCCACCGTGAGAAACACGACCGAGGTGTCGTTCTTGACCTGGTCGTGGAACCGCTGCAGCTGCGGCATCTCAGCGACGCAGGGGCCGCACCACACGCCCCAGAAGTTCACGACGCCGATCTTGCCGTTCAGCGCCTCCTTGGTGATCCGGGGCCCTGAGATCGCGCTCTCGAGCACCAGCATCTCGAGCGAGAACGCCGGCACGTCTTGCCGGTCCTTGATGATCGCGTTCGCGATCTTTTCCTTGCGGCGCGCGCGATCTTCTTCCTTCAGCTTCTCGACATAGCTGTCGAAATTCGCAAGCGACCCGGTACGTGCCTCGTAGATGCGCTTGAGCGCGTTGGCGTTCTGCTTGCCGCCGAAGAAGCCCGACGTCTCATACTGGTATCCCTTGCCGTACAACTGTTCAGCGGCCGCCACGCGATTCTGCGCTTCGGCGACGCGTCCCAGGTGGTAGTAAACCGTAGCGCCACGCGGTGCCAGCTCGCGCGCGGCATTGAGCTCGCGCTCGGCGTCGTCCAGGCGGCCGCTGTGGAACGCGATCCAGCCGAGGGCATCGTGCTTCTGCGCTGTATAGAAGTCGATCGACTCGGCGATTTCGCCGGCTGTGGCGTAGCTCCTTCTACCTTCCAGCTGGACGTTGAATCGCGCGCTGCTCTCATTCGCGAGCTGCGTCGCGTAGGCCAGCTCGAGCTTGCGCTCGGCCAGCAGAATCGGGACGTCGTAATGCGTCCAGTTCGGATTGAAGGTGTTGTACTTCACCATCCCCTTGATCGCGGCCAGCAGCTCGTCGTTGGAGACATTCAGAGAGTCACCGCGCAGCTCCGAGAAGAGGCTGAGATACGCGCTGCCGAGGCTCGACGAGCTGTAGTGATAGGAAAGCGCGATGAACTCGTTGAGCAGCCGGCGGTACTCGGCGCGCAGTCGCGTCGAATCTTCTCTCGTAGCGCGACGCGTCACCGTCGTGTCCCAGAGTGTGCGAATCGAATCGCGACCGTAGGCGTTCAGCCAGTCATAGCGCACCAGATACGCGTAGCGGCTGTCGGAGTAGTCGCGCAGCAGGCGTTCGTGGATCTCACGCTGCTTGTCGCGCACCCCGAACGTGGCGTAGCCGCCCGCGCCTACGTACATGAATGCGGGTTGATTCGGCCGCCCGGCCAGGAAGCGCTCGACATCGGCCACGCCCATGGCACGCTTCACCGAGTCCGGAATGTCGCGTCGTCCCTGAATAGCTGCCCAATACGAGTTATGGATGGCCGTCGAGAAGGGCGACAGCTCGGACGCGCGCTTGAGCATTACGAACGAAGTGGTATCGCCGCGCGGAGCGGGGATCGATGTCGCGGAGAGGTACAACACGTTCGCGTTGTTCGCCTCCAATCGGCGCGCCTCGGCGAACGCTTCGCGCGCGCGAGTCATCGCGGCGGTGTCGGCGTCGCGCTGACGCGAATACCAGCGAAGGAGCGAGCCTTTGGTCGCGAGCAGCTGCGCGCTCGGAGGAAAGCGCTTGCTGACCGTGTCGATGAACGCGAGGGCCTCGGAGTGCATTCCCATCCGCTCCATCACCTGCGCCGTCAGCAACGCGAGGTGGAAGTCGTTGGGCGCGAGCGCATTTGCGCGGCGCGCCATCGGCACCGTCTCTTTGTCCCGGTCGATGTTCCGCGAGAGGGCGAACGCCAGCGCCATGCTGCTCCACGGGGAGCGCGGGAACTGGCGCACGAGCACGCGGGCCGAGTCGATGGCCTGGTCGCTGAATCCGGACGTCGAGTAATTGATGACGTACCACGCCCGAACTTCAGGTGAGCGCGGAAAGCGCTTCACCAGCTCCGAGCCTTCCGTCCAGCCGTCGACGTACGCTTGCTGGAGGTAGAGCGACCGAAGCCGGGCCGCGGCGGTTCCGGCCGTTTCCTGAGCCTCGAGTGCGGTGAACGCGACGATCGACAGGGCGGCGGCGAGACGCATATGTACCTCTCAGGCGACGATCAGCGATGACGAAGAAATAGCGAGTGCCGTTGTCTGGCTAGCCGCGCCGGAGTTGAGCCGCGGCGCCGTCGGCTTCACCGAGGCTCTCGTCGCGTGGACACGACGAGCGCGCCCTGCCCGTGATCGAGGCCCCAGCGCAGCGTCGCCTCGTTCCCGTCGAGGAACCGGATCGATGAGATGGACCTGGTCGTGATCTGCTGGAGCTGCTCAGGCCCGCCGAGCAATGAGCCGTCGAGATACACTTTCACCGATTCGCCCTGCTTGAGCGATGTCGGGCCACGCAGCCGGAGCCACTGCGGTCGTACCGATTGCACCACCTGAAACGCGGTGGTGTAGCGGGAAGCCTGCAACTCCTCGGTCGTGATCAGGAAGGGGTCCACGGCGTTGCTTCGTCGCGCGCCTGGCGCCGCCGAGCACGCGGCGAGCAGGAGCAAGATTGCTGGTGCGAGACCCCGTGCACACAAGCGACTCATGCGTACCTCGCTGGTGGCGGACGAAGGAAAAACGCCGGCGTGAGGCGTCGGGCGTCGAGAGGAGAGCGCGACGCGAGGATGGGGGCGATTCGCCTCCCCACACCCTCGCGCCTCACGCTAATGCATCAGTATCCGTTGTTCTGCGTCAGGTTGGCGTTCACATCCCGCTCCGCCTGCGGAATCGGCCAGAGCAGCCGCTCGGGCGCGAGGGTGAGAACCGTCTCCGCACGGCCCAAGCGCCGCAGGTCGAAGAACCGGTGTCCCTCGAACGCGAACTCCACCCGGCGCTCCTGGAGGACCGCCGTGAGCAGGTCGGTCTGGCTCGTGACCGTCACCGCCAGGTTCGCCAGCCCCGCGCGGTTCCGCACCACGTCGATGTCGGCGCGAACGGTGGCGGCGGGCGCGTTCAGCTGCGCGTTCGCCTCCGCCCGGATGAGGTACATCTCCGCGAGACGCAACGCGATCACATTGTCGTCGCCGTTGGCGATACGGAAGTACTTGTTGCCGTAGCGGCACGGCGCAACCGGACAGTTTCCGGCGCCCGCGGTGAGAATGGACGCGTCGCGCCGCTCATCACCCGCCTCGAACGCGTTGAGGAGGTTCACTGACGGCGTGAAGCCCCACCGGCCGCCGAGCGCTTGCGGGTAGAACCAGAACGACTGCGAATTGGCGTTGTTCACGCTGAATTGAAGCTCGAAGATCGATTCGGAGCTGTTCTTGACGGTGAAGATGTCGCGGAAGGTCGCCGGGAGACTGTAGGTCGTGTTGTTGATGAGTAGCGTGGCCTTGTCGCGCGCCAGCGCGTACTCCCCGTCCTCCAGGTACACACGCGCGAGCAGAGCATTGGCCGCGTCCTGTGTCGCGCGGCCCTGCACCCGGCCAGCCGGCAGCAGCATCGCTGCTTCCTCGAGGTCCGTCTGAATCTGGGTGTACACGTCGGCACGCGGCGTCCGGCTCACGAGCGACTGCGGCCCCACGCCGCGCGACGCCGTCGTGACGAGCGGCACGTCGCTGAAATAGCGCGTCAGGATCGCGTAGTTCAACGCCCGGATGAACAGCGCCTCGCCGCGGTACTGCGACCGCTGCGCCGCGGTCAGTGCGGTGACGTTATCGATGGCCTCGAGCAGATTGTTCGTCCGATTGATCCCGACGTACGCCGCCTGCCAGATGCCCAGGACGGCGCCGTTGCTCGTGCTGAGATTGCGCAGTCCCACCTCCCGATGCGTCTGGAAGGTGCCGCTGAAGTCCAGGTTGTCCGCGTACAGGTCGGGGAACACCATATCCTCGAGACCGTAGAGCGAGCCTGACTGGAGCGAGCGGTATGCGCCGTTCAGACCCAACTCGATTCCACGGGGAGTGGCGAGCGCGGTCTCTGAATCGATGGATGCCGTGGGATCCACTTCCAGAGGCGAGTCGCAGCCGGCCAGCAGCGCCGCCGCCGCGAGCCACGCGAGATATTTGTTTTTCATCTATGGTCTCCGTCTTCAGATGCCGAAGTTGACGCCGAACGTGATCGTACGCGGCTGGGGAAGCGCGTAGAAATCCATCCCGCGCGCCGTGCTGCTATTGCCTAACGAGTTCACTTCCGGATCGAAGCCGCTGTAATCGGTGCGCGTCCACAAGTTCTGCCCCTGGACATAGACGCGGGCCGTGCGGGCACGGAGCCGTGCGGCCACCGGGCCGGGCAGCGTGTAACCCAGCACCACGTTCTTGACGCGCCAGTATGAGCCGTCCTCGACGAAGCGATCCGAGAGGCGCGTATTGAGGTTCGGATCCCCCCACACGGCGCGCGGCTCCGTCGTGTTCGGGTTCGCCGGCGTCCAGCGCTGAAGCGCGAGCGTCGTGTGATTGTCACCGCCGCTGCCGTACTGCATCATGTAGATGCCGCCGGCGTTCATGATGTCGTTGCCCAGCGAGTACTGGAGGAAGGCCGACAGGTCGACGCCGCGGAACGAGAGATTGTTCGTGATGCCGCCCTCGTAGTCCGGCCACGGCGAACCGATCATCGTGCGGTCATCAGCGTTGATGACGCCATCGCCGTTGAGGTCCTTGAACCGGATGTCGCCGGGACTGGTGGCCCGCAACGGATTACTGTTCACCGTCTGCGTCGCGTGCGCCTGCACTTCCGCGATCGTCTGGAATATCCCGTCCGTGACGTAGCCGTAGAAGAATCCGAGCGGCTTGCCGGACTCGATGCGGCCGCCGAAGCCCGTGTTGATCGGCTCGTCGTTGTACAGCTCGGTCACCTTGTTGCGATTCCGCGAGACGTTGACGATGGTCGACCAGTTGAAGCCCTGCGGGCTGCCCCTGATCAGCTCCGCCGTCGCGGAGAGCTCGATGCCCTTGTTCTCCATCCCGCCCACGTTGGACCAGATGGACGTGAAGCCAGTGGTCCGGGGCACGGGCCGGGCGACGAGTAAGTCTTCCGTCTGCTTGTCGTAGTAATCGAAAGTGAATGCCAACCGGTCGTTCAGCACGGAGAAATCGGTGCCGACGTTGGCTTGGGCCGTCTTCTCCCAGCGCAGCTCGGGATTGGCAAGTTGCGAGGGCGCGATGCCCGGCTGGTCGAGATAGTTGGCCCCGCCGCCGAACAGCCCCCGCGAGGCAAAATTGCCGAGTTGTTGCTGGTTGCCAGTGAGCCCGTAGCTGGCGCGCACCGCCAGGTTGCCGAACACGCCCTGTTCCTGCATGAACGACTCGTCGCCCACGCGCCAGAGCACCGAGGCCGACGGGAACGTGCCGTAGCGGTTCTGGGCTCCGAATCGGGACGAGCCATCCCGCCGGATGTTGAACGTGGTCGTGATGCGATCGGCAAACGTGTACGAGAGCCGGCCGAACAGGGACACCAGCGAATGGTCGAGGCGGCTCGAAGAGCCGGTGCTGATGCTCGCGGCCGAAGTGATGTACTTGAAGAACTCCGTCGGGAACTGCGTGCCCTGGACGAGGTTCGACTCTTCCGTGTTGTCCTCGTAGCTGGTGCCGACCACGCCGGAGACCTCGTGCTGCGGCCTTACCATACGAATGAAGTTGACGGTGCCCTCGTAGGTGTTCTTCGTGACGAAGTTGGTTCCCGCCTGCGCCCGGCCGCCGCTGGTGGCCCACGGACCGTAGGTGGGCGAGTCGTAGCGACGCCCGCGCATGCTGAGTTGGTCGAGGCCGGCGCTCACGCGGGCAGTGACGCCCTCGAGGAGCGAGTAGCTGGCGAAGGCGTTGCTCAGGATGCGTATGCCACGCTCCTCGGACTCGGTCTCCTTGTTCATGGCGACCGGATTGGCGTACAGCGTCTCGTAATACGTTACACCGTCATCCTGGTAGATCGGCTCGATCGGCGGGTTCGCCATGGCGTTGGCCCAGGCGCTGAAGATCGTGTTGTCCGTGCTGTGGCGGTCCGTGATGCTGCGCGCGAGCGACACGTTGGTGCCCAACGTGAGCTTCTCGAACGGCACATAGTCGAGGTTCAGGCGTCCGTTCAGCCGGCTATAGCCCATCGCCTGAATGATGCCTTCCTGGGAAAGCGAGCTACCAGAGACGTAGTACCGCGCGCGCTCCGTCCCCCCACGAACAGAGCCTTCCACGCTTGCCATCGGCGCCACGCGCAGCACCTCGTTCAGCCAATTGACGTCGGTGCCGGGCTTCACGGTGACGTCGCACGTCTTGGCCGGATCCTCATAGCAGTACCACTCGTCCAAGCCGGCGGCCGAGGCGGGCCCGAACCGCGCCGTCGATCCCTCGTTGTAGATGAGCATGTACTGCTCGGCGTTCAGCATGTCGAGCCGCTTGTAGTCCTTCTGCGTGCCGTAATAGCTGCCGAAGGTGATCTCGGGCCGGGCCGCCGTGCCGCGCTTGGTCGTGATGAGCACGACGCCGTTGGACGCGCGCGAGCCGTAGATCGAGGCCGCGGACGCATCCTTGAGCACCTCGATGCGCTCGATCTCCGACGGGCTCAGGTCCGACATGGCGTCGATGCTCTGGCCGCCGAACCCGATGCCGATGTCAGACGACAGCGACTTTGCGCCATTCCCGGATTCAGCCGGATGATGC
>JBBDXZ010000037.1:0-7397 GCA_040902075.1 Gemmatimonadaceae bacterium | reverse complement strand
ACAGAATCTTTTTCCCGAGGAGATGATGCACCGCGTCGGCATCGCTCGGCATGTTCGCCCCTTCGGCAACGGCGATGACTCCGTTCTTCGCGAGCGTCTTCCCGTCGTCCAGCGAGAGCTCGTTCTGGGTCGCGCAGGGAAACGCGAGATCGCAGTCCACATCCCACGGCCGTTTCCCGGCGTGAAACGTGGCTTTCTTGTACTTGTCGGTGTACTCCGAGATCCGGCCGCGACGCACTTCCTTGAGATCCTTGAGAAACTCGAGCTTCTCCCCTTGGATGCCGTCGGGGTCGTGGATGAAGCCGCTGGAGTCCGACGCCGTCGCCACGCGCGCGCCAAGGTGCGTGAGCTTCTCCATGCAGTACAGCGCGACATTGCCCGACCCCGAGACGAGTGCGGTCTTTCCCTTGATCCCCTCACCTCGCGTGGCAAGCATCGCTTCCGTGAAGTACACGAGGCCGTAGCCCGTGGCCTCGGGACGAATGGCGCTGCCGCCAAAGGCGCGCCCCTTTCCCGTGAACACGCCCGTGAAGCGATTCTCGAGCTGTCGGTATGCGCCGAACATATATCCGACTTCGCGCGCGCCCACGCCGATGTCTCCGGCGGGCACGTCGGTGCGTTCGCCGATGTGGCGATACAGCTCCCTCATCAGCGTGTGGCAGAAGCGCATGACTTCGCGATCGCTTTTGCCCTTGGGGTCGAAGGTCGATCCCCCCTTTCCGCCGCCCATCGGCAACCCCGTGAGCGAATTCTTGAAGGTCTGCTCGAATCCGAGGAACTTCAGCACGCCGAGCGTGACGCTCGGATGAAATCGCATGCCGCCTTTGTAGGGGCCGATCGCGCCGTTGAACTGCACCCGAAACGCGCGATCGATGTGAATCTCTCCTTGGTCGTCTTCCCACGCGACGCGGAAGGAGATGACGCGGTCGGGCTCGGCCATCCGCTCGAGGATCTTCTCGTCCCGGTACCGCGCGTCGTCGAGCACGATTGACATCACGCTCTCGGCGACTTCTCGCACCGCCTGATGGAACTCCGGTTCGCCCGGATTGCGACGTGTGATGTCTTGCATGAACCGATCAACTTCAGCGTCTGTAGCGCGCGGCGCCGACACCTTGCTGGGCGCGGGAACAGTCGACGTCATAAGAGGTTTCCCAGGGAGTTTCGAGACGCGGAGAACGTAGCGTGGCCGTGGAGCGGCCACTAGACGGACTATTCGATCCGCCTCGCAATGGATTGGTACCGGTGGCTTGGCGGGACTCCCGTACTATGCGCCATGCCTTACACGCTGTGGCACTTGGACAAACTGGTCGGTGAGACGGGCTTCGAGCATGCGGGACCCGCTCCGGGCCAGCGACTCGGCATGCTCCGGCCCACGCCCTATGGTTATGAGGTGGTCCCGCAAATGTGTGGATTTCTAGCCGCCAGTTTCGCGCTGAAGAAAGAGATGGAACGTCGCGGGTTCGTGAGCGACGATCAAGCCGATGGCATGCTCGGTGTGCTCGAGCACAGCGCCGAGGGGAATCGCGTCGTCGGGATCGTAAAACACCTGGCCGAGCTCGAGCTTCGCGCGCCCGACGGAGATCGTCAGACCATCAATTCGATCGCCGTCACCGACCTTCGCGAGCTCGCGGCGCTCGTCAAAGACATCGGTTCGGAGCCCGAGTTCGAGAACCAGGCGATGGAGGAAGACGGGCGGCCACGCTACCTGATCTCGGCGACGTTCGAGGTCGCCGGGTCATCCGCGCCCGCAGCGCAGCGCAGCTTTGTGAGGCTCAAGCCACGATGGCGACACTAAGGGGAGGCGGGTGCTTGACGCCGCTTGCCGAGTGCCTCCCGCTTCGCCATGCTAGCATTACGGCGCTCGCAAGGAGCCCTGATGGGAATCGCCGAGGTGCAGAGCCAGAGCACGCAAGTAAGCGGATCGTTCGGGAGACGGCCCACCGACGAAGAGCTGGACCTGTTTGGCATCACGCACCAGGGCAAGGTGCGGCCCGACAACCAGGATCACTTCATGTTGGCCACCATCCATCCTCAAGTCGTCGTACATGGTACGAGCTTGCCCGATGTCGATGGCCTGCCGCTGCGCGGTGGACGTTTCGGGACGTTTTTGCTCGTCGCGGATGGTGTCGGAGGCGCGGCCGCGGGTAGCGACGCGGCACGGCTCGCGACCGAGACGGTCACCAGATACGTATCGTCGGCGTTGCGCTGCTATCACACCGCGGGGGCGTCCGGCGACGAAGACTTTTTCCGTTCGCTGAAAGAGGCCGCGCTACTGGCGCATGATGCCGTGCGCGCCGAGGCCGCTTCGCGACCCAGCCAACGGCGCATGGCGACGACGCTCACGGTGGGAATCGCCGTCTGGCCCTGGCTCTACGTCGTCCAGGTGGGCGACAGTCGTTGTTACCTGTACTCACACGGCAAGCTGAATCAGGTGACGCGCGATCAAACGATCGGGCAGCAGCTCGTGGACGAAGGAGCGATGAAGCGGGAACAGCTTCGGACTTCGCCCCTCAAGAATGTTCTCGCGAGCGCCATCGGAGCGGACGAGGCCATTCCCGAAGTGACGCGCGTGGACATATCGCAGCGCGGCTGTGTCGTCCTGTTGTGCAGCGATGGACTGACGAAGCACGTGACCGACGTCGAAATCGCCCACCACTTCGAGACGATGCAATCGTCGGAGCAGGTGAGCCGCGACCTGTTGGAGCTGGCCCTCGAGCGTGGCGGTACGGATAACATCACGATCGTCGTGGGCCGCGCGCCAATCAAGGCGCGCACTCCGACCGCCTGACTCGTTCTACATTTTCGGCATGTCGATCCTAATTGCGTTCGACGTCCTTCAGCCGTGCCATGCGGCCACGGACTTCCTGCACTTTGGGTTGCAGATCGGGGTCAGCGTTCCTCCAGAGCTCCACGAAACGCGCGTATGAAGCATAGGCCTTCTGTCGCTCGCCCCTCGCCTCATACAGCTCTCCGAGGCGTTTGAGAATGGGCGGAAGGACGTTGGCGTCGATCCCCCAGCGCTGGAACTGGATGCCGGCGGTGAATTGCTCGAAGTAGGCGATGGCGGAGTCCGGCATCTCCGCGTGATCGAAGGCACGGCCCAGGGCCGCCGCGTCGCAGACAACACAAGGGCCGGCAGGTCCGTCAGGCAGCATCATGCTGGCGCGCAGCTCCCTGATTGCTTCTTGCGCCTTCCGCTCCGCAAGCGCGACCTCGGCGGAGACGCTTTGAAAGCCGGGCCGCTGGGATCGCCGAATCGTCGTGTCACGTACCTCGGCATCGTACTGGCTGAGAACGGCGCGCGCCTTGTCCGGACGGCCGCCGAGGGCGTACAGCCGGGCAGCTTGGAAGTATGGCCGCTGGGGCCGCGGCAAAGTGCGTAGCGGCGTGCGCGCGAGCGCCGCATCGAGCCGCCCAATCCCCCGTGCGCTGTTGTCTCGGTACCAAATGTCGAAATACGCAGAGTCCAGGGATGGGCCAAGCAGTCCCACTGGAATGCCACGAGCGGAGTCGATCGCCCGCTGCTCGAGACGCGTGCGCAGCGACGCCCCCAAATGACCGCGCAACTGCTGTATGGCCGCGAGTCCGCCATGCGCATTGGCGCGCAGCTGCGCATCGCGACTCCTGCGATGCAGTTCGTTCACCGTCAGCAGCGAATCTATCTCCCCGCGGTGGTATAGGAACGCGAGTGATTGGACACCGGATTGCGGCACGTTCGGGAAGCTCTTCCTAAGATTCGCCGCGAGCGACTCCGCTTCCGCGATCTTTCCCTGCTGGAACACGTAGGCAACCAGATTCGCGTGCGTGACGAACGGGGAGCCCAGTTCCGCGATGCGTCGGCGTGCGAGAGACTCCGCGCGAGCGAACTCACGCCGAGAGGCGTAGATCCCAGCCAGGTTGGTCGCGTTCGCCCCCACGATCCCTTTTGCAGTGAGGGCTTCGTACGCTTGGGCTGCCCGGCCCCGGTCGCGTCCCGGACCAGCGAAGTAGTACCCGCTTACCTGAAAACGCTCGATCTCCGTCAGGCGATCCCGGTAGCGATACGCGCGAGCGGCCGCGGAATCGGCTTGCTCGCCGAAGCCCGAGTTGCCATAGGCCACGGCCAGTTTGCGCCAAGCCATTGCAAACGCGCTATCCAGTGCCACGGCCTCCTTCAGCACCACCACGCCGCGTTCTTCGTCGGCCTCTATGTCAACTGCTCGCACACCCTCGACATACTTGCGCAACGCCTCGAGGGATGCCGTGGAGACTTGTGCGAGCGCCGGCGTCGCATTCACTGTCTTCAATGATTCGCCGATCTTGCCACGCAAGCTGCGGCTGAGCTTCTCTATCGCGGCAATCAGGTCCCTCGGGCCGTCAGCGATTTCGCGGAAGGACGCTAGCTCATCGCCGGTCTCGGCGGTCACCAGTCGCGCGGTGACGAGGAATCCGGCGCCAAGAGGTGTTACGTCGCCATCCACTATCACCTTGATGCCCTCACGCTGAGCGATCTCGCGCGCTAGGGTCGCGTCGATGCGGCTCGTTGCTGGACGGCGCATCCTCTGCAACGCATCACGGATGTTGCTCGCGGTGACGAGCCGAAGCACGTCGGACTGCCCCAGATCCGTCCGCAGCGCTTCGCTCACCACGCCGCCGAGCGTCGTGTCAGCGTTGCCCTTCACGCCGAAGTCGGTTACGAGAAGGCGTTCGTTGCGATCGAGCTTTCCTGCCGCGAACAGTGAACCGGCCGGCCCGATGCCGAGCGCGCGTAGAACCATGAAGCCGCCTACCAAAAGCACGAAGGCACCGATCGCATAAGCGCCACCGATGCCGGCGCGCCGCCAACTCACGTGCGGACTCGCTTTGATCGCGATAATGGCCATCGTTCCGTGCGTCAGGCTGGGTGTCCCACCAGGCGTGAGCGACGGCGTCATCGTTATCGCTCGCCGCGCCACGCGCTGCACATAGGCCGTGAACAGGATGACCGGAAGCCCCATGAGCATCAGGATGGTCGCTCCCGGAAGCACCCATTGGGGAAGACCGATGCCGATCACGGCCGCCTGCGCGACGATGAGTACGACGAAGAAGGCGGCGGCGTAGTACGCGAGCGCCCTTCGGAACATCCCCGGGCCGCCGAGCAGAATCGGCGGCAATGCGGCATGCCCACCACCGCTGGTCACCGTCTCGAGGACACGCACAAGCTCCGCTGCACTTTGCGGACGAGCGTCCGCGTCCTTCTCGAGGCATTTCATCACGAGATCCGCGAGGGACGTGGGCAGGTCGGGCCGGAGCTCGGTGATCGCTTGGGGCTTTTCACCCATCTGCGCCGCCAACAACCGCTGGGGCGTCTTGGCGACGAATGGCGGTCGACCAGTGAGGACCTCGTACGCGACACAACCGAACGCGTAAATGTCCGCACGGTGATTCGTCGCCGGATCGGCTGCGGCTTGCTCCGGCGCCATGTATGCCGGCGTGCCGAGCGATGTCCCCACCTGAGTGAGCGTCCCGCCGGGCGCATCATCGCGAGCGACGCTGATGGCTTTGGCGATCCCGAAATCCGCGACGGTGGCGGACCCACCGCTCAGGAGAATGTTGTCGGGCTTGATGTCGCGATGCACCACACGGTGGTCGTGCGCGTACGCCAGCGCTTTGGCTACGTCGCGGAGAATGCCGATGCCCTCGGTGATGGACAGCGCGCCCACGCGAATCAGACGCGCGCGCAATGACTCACCCTCGACGAAGGGCATGGTGTAGTACGGCACCCCATCCATTTCCCCAGTTGAGAGGACCGGGACGATGTGCGGGTGCTGGAGCTTCGCCGAGACCTGAATTTCCCGCTTGAACCGCTCGACGTTCACCCCGGCACTGAGGTCGCTCGGCAGCACCTTCACGACGACCTGGCGTCCGAGCGCTGCCTCTTCCGCGACGAAGACGCGCGACATGCCTCCGCCACCCAACTCTCGTTCGAGAGTGTAGGCCGCGCCGAGGCTGGATTGTAGCTTGAGACGCAAGTCGGTCAGGAGCGTCCTTCCGGGGTGGGATGAGGCGCCCAAACGTAGGGCAAGAACCGGGAGGCGGCCAGAGCTATGGGCCTATGCACACGACCGAGGCGCTGCGGAAGTGATACGAGTTCGTGGCATACGTGGTGCTTTGGTGTATGAAAAGCCTCACCCGAAATCCCAACCCTCCCACCCGAAAAGAGCAGTGCTGAGACGACCCCTGATTCTTGCGATGAGTTTGCTTGGGCTCGCGGCGTGTGGCCGCGATCCGCAGGCGCGCGCTGATACCACGGAGAGCCGTAGTGCGAGTTCGTATTCCGGCACGTCGTGGCGCGACAGCGTCGCGGGATATGTGGTCGACACGCCCCCTCCGCAGGGAACACCGGTCAGGAAGGACACCGCAAAGCCGGCCAAGGACTCGGCCGCGGCGGACTCGACGCGCTCCGCAAAGGACTCACTCGCGGCGAAGGACTCGGCGAAGGCGCCGGCACTGAGCGTCAAGATGGCGCCCGGCCGCCCCAGGAGAGATTCGCTGGCGCTGATCTATGCCCTGCGTGCGGCGAACAAGCATCCGGGATGGCCGGTCAAGGGGCCGGCGCCAGCGGAGGGCGTAATGCTGCCCCAGACGCGCATCATCGCGTTCTACGGGAATCCGCTTTCAAAGCGCATGGGAATCCTCGGAGAGCTGCCTCCGGACCAGATGCTCGCGAAGCTCGATACGGTGGTCAGGGAATGGGAGGCGGCCGATCCGGACACACCCGTGCAGCCCGCGCTGCACTTCATCGCCGTCGTCGCGCAGGGCGCGCCGGGAAAGGACGGGAAGTATCGGCTGCGCATGGATTCGTCGCTCATCGAACAGGTGTATGGCTGGGCAGAGAAGCGGAACGCCCTGCTCTTCCTGGACATCCAGGCCGGTTTCAGCACGGTGGCCGAAGAGCTGCCGCGGCTCATGAAGTTCCTCGAGCGGCCGAACGTGCACCTCGGCATCGATCCCGAGTTCTACATGCACTACGACAGAGAAGGCATCCCGCCGGGGAAAAAGATCGGCACGCTGTCGTCGAAGGACATCAACCATGCCATCGCCCAGCTCGCGGAGCTCACCTCGAAGAAAGGCATTCCGCCGAAAGTCCTCGTGATCCACCGGTTCACCCGCCCCATGGTACGCGGCGCGAGTCAAATCAAGCTCGATCCGCGCGTGCAGGTCGTCATGCACATGGATGGTTGGGGCGCGCCCTGGCTCAAGTTCGACTCGTACAAGGATTACGTGATCGACGAGCCCGTGCAGTTCACGGGGTTCAAGCTGTTCTATAAGAACGACACGAAGAAGGGCGACAAGTTGCTCACCGCCGGCGAGTTGGTGCAGCTGAAGCCACGGCCGGTGTACATCCAGTACCAATAACTGCCGCGCCTTCGGCGCGG
>JBBDXZ010000036.1:0-7459 GCA_040902075.1 Gemmatimonadaceae bacterium | reverse complement strand
GGTAGCGACGCTGGCGTGCCGCGGCACGCGCGTCGTGAAGGCAATGGAGGCAAACCTTCGTGCCCGGACGGAGTCCGTGCGGGCAGGCGACGGTGGTCGGAGAGGGACTCGGGGAACTGGAGGGCGACGTCATCGACTTCTATGGCGAAGACGAATTATAACCGCATTGCGACCATCCGCTCATCTCATCAGGCAACGCGCTTCGAGGGAAGGACGTTCACGATCGCGGAGAACTCGAAAGGCTTCGCGATGTACGGGCGTCCGCTGACCCGCAAAAAACCCTGGAGATCGGCGCTCACGATGTCGCCGGTAATGAAGACGACTCGGTCAACCAGCTCAGGCCGCTCGCGACGCCAGCGCTCAAAGACCTGCTGACCCGAGACATCGGGCATGCGCAGGTCCAGAAGCACCACGTCGAAGTCCTCATCCCCCTCGGCACGCCAGATGGCTTCGCTGCCGCTGCCGACCGCGACCACCGAATGGCCCTCTGACGAGAGAAACCTCTCGAGGGCGACCCGCAACCCTTCCTCGTCGTCCGCGACGAGAATGCGGAGTGATTCCGGCTGCGGCACGGGGGTGTTCGGGACGAGCGTCAGGGCGACACGCTCGTCGCAGTTGACGCGCGGCAACTCGACGCTGAAGCGCGCGCCACTGTCCGTGTTCTCGGCCCAGATACGGCCCCCATGCTCGCTCACGATGCCGAGCGAGATGGATAAGCCCAGCCCGGTGCCTTTCCCGGTCGCCTTGGTGGTGAAAAACGGATTGAAGATCTGATGCATGGCGCCCGCGGGAATACCCTGGCCGGTGTCCTCCACATCGATCCGAACCACATCCGCGAGGGTGCGTGTGCGGAGCGTCAGACGGTGGCGCTTGTGCTCTCGCTCTCCCATCGCCTGCTCGGCATTTGTGATCAGATTGAGAAGCACCTGCTGGAGCTGATAGACATCCACCATCGTGACCGGGAGCGTGACCTCATCGAAGTCGCGCACCACCTGGATGCCCCGAACGTTCAGCTCGTACACGCGCAGCTCGAGCGTATCGTGCAGAACGTTGTTGACGTCCGCAGGAACTTTCTCCGCCTTATGCTGTCGCGCGAAGGTGAGCAGGTTGTGGACGATGCGCGCGGCGCGCTTGGCTTCGCTCCGCACCACGTCCGCCGAATGCCGCTGTTGATCGCTGAGGTCGTTTTCGGCGAGCAGTAGTTGGGCGAAGGCCGAGATGCTGGCCAGGGGATTGTTCAGCTCGTGCGCCACCCCGCTCACGAGTTGGCCGATGGCCGCCATCTTCTCCGATTGGATGAGTTGCTGTTGCAGCTGCTTCTCGGCCGTCGCGTCGCGAATCATGCAGATCACTTCGCGGCTGCGCTGAGGGCAGGCGTAGTTCACGGTCAAATGCCGCCGCTCGCCGCTCTTGTGGAGCATCGTGGTCTCGAATTGACCGGCAGCGCCAAAGAGTGCGCGGCGGAACTCCAGCAGCGCCCGAGGGAGCGCTTCGGTCGCCAGCAGGGGACCGAAGAACTTTCCGATGAGCTCCGCGTGGGTATATCCCGAGATCTGCTCCGCCGCGCCATTCACCGTCGTGAACCGCCCGAGCGAATCGAACGTCATGATCGCGTCGCTGGCCGCCTCGAACAGGTGGCGGTAGCGCGACTCCGAGCGAACGAGCTCCGCCGTCGACTCGCGATCGGTGGTAACATCCCGCGCGCTGAGGACTGTGCCCCAAGGCGTCTCAGCATCAGCGGCGATCATGGGAGAGAGCGCGACCGCCAGAATACGGAGCTCTCCGTGACGTTTGATGCGCAGGTCGAAGCGCTGGACGCCGGTGTCCCCGACGTTCCGCATGCGCTCGTCGAAGATGTCCCGATCCGAACGGATGATGACGCCGCGGAAGTCGGTTCCGAGCAACCGTTCACCCGGCCGGCCGAAAAGCTCGATCGCCGCGGCATTACACCGGACGATCTGCGCATGCGCGTCGAGCGCCAGAAGCGCGTCGGGGGCTTGCTCCAGAGCGTCGTCGAAGGCCGGCGGCCGCGGGACCGGCAGCGACTCCGATCGGCCCATGCCGAAGAGGCGCAGCATCAGGTCGCCATGCGCGTTTTGAGGTAGCGCTCGATCGGAAACGCGTGGTCATGCGGCCGCTGTCCGATGAGAGCCGCGGCGAACAGTCGCATCGTGTCCTCCGCTCGCGACTCAACGGCGTCCGCTACCGCGTTCGCGGTTTCGCTGCGGTTGAGCGCCATCTTCGACAGGGCGAGGTGCTTCTCTTCGTCGGTATGGCGATGCGCGGTCGGCTCAGGCGGCTGGCCATGCTCCATCCACCAGTGCGTGCTCGCGACGCCGCGGTCCAGCTCGGGATGGCCGAGCACCCCAGGAAGGATCGAGTGAGTCACGACGTCGTAGATCACCATCTCGATCCCCGCCTGACTGGCGAAGTGTTCCCAGTACGACACCGAATCGTCCGCCGCCGAGCTCCAGAGATAGTGGCAGAGCGCCAGGATGGCGTCCGGGAAAATCGCGCTCGGGAAACGCGAGTCCGCGCCGGCGCCCAGGTCGCGCCGCACCGCGAGCAGCACCTGGCGCGTATGGCGATCGAGCTCGTCCTTCGAGAAGGCTTCGAAATACTCCTCAATGTCGTTATACAACGCCTCGTGATCGATGTCGAACACTTCGAGCATCGCGCGCCAGAGCTGGTTGTGCGCCTGCTCCTCTTCGAGTTGTTGCGCGAGTGTTTTGACGAACGTCGAGTTCCGGACGTGATCCACCTTCGCGATGCTACGGATCAACGCCCGATTGAATCCAACAACGAGGGGGTACATCGTTGCGATGAAGGCCAGGTAACTGCGACGGGCCAGGTGTCGTTGTCGGAGCGCGATCGCGAAGTCCGACGCATTCATCTCGGCGGCGTACCGCTTGCCGAGATCGGTGACGGCATCGCCGACACGCGCGGAGTGGGAGCGGGACCGCTTGGTCCACGGTCCGGCGGCGGCGTGGATCGCGAGGGTCATTGTAGGCTCGACTGAGGTGCAACTTGGTCCGAGCCCGCCGCGTCGCGGGTGATGCGGTACAGCTGAAAAACGCGAGTTTAGAATCAGAACGGCAATTTTCTGCGGAGTGTTCAGCCCTCGTTCCCGAGTATCGGCAGCCACTTGCGAAACTGTAGTGCCCGCCCGCCGCCCATCAGTAACGCCGGTCACTAACTTTGGCGGCTCCATGTCCCAGCCCAGCACCGCCGCCGGCGCCGAAACGGCTTCCTTCTGGAGTACTGTCCGTGAAGCGCTGCACGGGTCGCGGCAAGACTACACCGAAGGGCCCATCGGCCGGTCGATCCTGTTGTTGGCCGTCCCGATGGTGCTCGAGGTCGTTCTCGAGAGCGTTTTTGCCGTAACGGACGTCTTCTTCGTCTCTCGCCTCGGCGAGTCCGCGATCGCCACGGTGGGACTGACCGAGTCGATGATGGCGATCGTGTACACGCTCGCCGTCGGGCTGTCGATCGGCGCGACGGCGACCGTCGCGAGGCGCATCGGCGAGCACAATCCGGACGGGGCGGGCCGCGCGGCCGTCCAGACTCTCGCGCTTGGCGCCATCGTGTCCGTGGTGCTGGCGATCGTCGGCATCATCTTCGCGCCGTCGCTGCTTCGCCTGCTCGGCGCGTCGGAGGACGTCGTCGCCACCGGCTCGAACTTCACGCGTATGATGCTCGGCGGGAACGCGAGCGTCGTGCTCCTGTTCCTGATCAACGGCATCTTCCGCGGAGCGGGAGACGCGGCGATCGCGATGCGGGTGCTGTGGCTCGCGAACGGAATCAACATCGTGCTCGGCCCCGTACTCATCTTCGGCCTCGGGCCGTTCCCCGAGCTCGGGGTCACGGGAGCCGCTGTGGCAACCACGATCGGACGAGGCGCCGGGGCGACGTTCGCGATTTACCGGCTGTTTCAACCGGGCCGGCACATCCAGGTGAAACGGGAGCACCTGCGACTCGACCCCGCGCTGATGGGCCGACTGATACGCTTGTCCGGCACCGCAACGCTGCAGGTGTTCATCGGGACGGCGAGCTGGATCGGCCTCATTCGGATTCTTTCGCAGTTCGGCAGCGCAGCCCTGGCGGGCTACACGATTGCGATTCGCGTCATTCTGTTCGCGCTCTTTCCGTCGTGGGGCCTCGGCAACGCGGCGGCCACGATGGTGGGACAGGGACTCGGCGCGAAGAAACCGGAGCGTGCCGAAGCCGCGGTATGGATCGCCGGCTTCTACAACCTCTGCTTTCTTGGGGGCGTCGGCATCCTCTTCGTCGCGTTCGCCGATCAGATTGCGGGGTTATTCACACAGGATCCGACCGTCCTGCCGTACGCCGTGGCGGGGCTACGCACGGTGGCGCTTGGGTTTCCGTTCTACGCATACGGCATGGTGGTGAACCAATCGTTCAACGGTGCGGGCGATACCTGGACACCGACGTACTTGAACCTGTTCGTGTTTTGGCTGTTCGAGATCCCTCTCGCCTGGTTCCTGAGCACGCGCGCAGGGATGGGACCAGCGGGTGTGTTCTGGGCGATCACGCTGGCCTTTTCGCTGCTCGCCGTCGTGAGCGCACTGTTGTTCAAGCGGGGGCGGTGGAAGACGAAAGCCGTCTGACGGCGTTACGGGATCGTCTGGCAACTAGCGGGGCAAGCTCCCCACAGCGGCGCGAAGTGCGGCGACTCGGCTGCGCATCGCGCCGCTCTTGTGCCGCTCGGTTTCGGTCTGTCGCGCCACCGCGCGCGCCGTCTCCTCCATCTCCCGGATCGCGCGATTCCTGATGAACCCCAGGGACGCGATGCGGGACCCGGGCGTCACGAAGTCGTAGTACTCCATGAGGGTCACTTGTTTCCCCGTTCGCGCGCTGGTGTACGGCGCGAAACGGACGTGGCCGACGGTCGCCTTCGTCGAGCTGGCTCGGACCAACGTCCAATCGACTTGATACCGGCCCGAGCTGTCCATGCTGATTCGGTTCCGCACCGTGTATTCCTCGTCGCTCACGATGGGCACCGCGACGACGTAGTCCACTTCGACGGTCGCCGCATCGATGACCCGGGAAATGCGTGAGTGCTTCACGCTCGGGATGTACTTACGATGCATCTCGTAGTCCGTGAACACCGCCGCCGCCTCTTCGGGCATGGCGTCGATCAGGAGGCGCACGGTGACCGCCGGCCACGGGGACCCAGGGCGCTGTTCCTGACTGAGAACCCGTCCGCCGCCCTCGAGCGCCGCGCGTTGTTCGACGCTGAGGGCGTGGCTCTGCGCGTCCAACGAAGCGCTCGCCATGACTCCCGCGATGACGACATGAACCGTGAGACGGCGCACGACCGGCCCCAACGCCTAGGGTCGCTCGCCTTTCTTCACCGGAAGGGCGCGTCGCGCCCATTCCTGATACGAGCCGTCGTACAGACGCACCGGATAGCCGAGCATGCGGGCGCCGAAGTAGGTCATGCTCGCCCGATAGCCGACCAGGCAATAGGTAACGACGGTGTCGCCCGGCGTGACGCGATCGGCAAACAGTTTCCGGAGCTCGGCGGGCTCGAGGAAGACGGCCGTGTTGGCGTCGCTGAATAGCTGTTGCCATTCGAGCTGGCGCGCGCCGGCGACGTGTCCTTCGCTGGGCAGGCCGCCGCGACTGCCCGTGCCGAGGTATTCCGGCGTGGTCCGCGTGTCGATGAACGCGAACCCGCGAGCGCCGGTGTGGGAATTGACCCACTCGGCATCCACCGTCACCGTCCGCGGCTTGGGCGTGAGGCGTCCCGTTCTAATCGGCGGTTCGTCCGTGCTGATCGGCCTCCCTTCTGCCCGCCATCTGGCGATGCCACCGTTCAGCAGCGCGATCCTGGGATGCCCGAAATGGTCCAGCGTGAGAAAGACCCGGGATGCCATTGGCGCCATGCCGTCGGCGTGCGCGTAAATGATGACGTAGGAATCGTCGGAGATGCCGAGCTTTTCAAACGTCGTTTGAAGCTGCGCGACCGGCGGCAACTCCGTCCCGATTCCATTGTGCTCGATCGTGACGTCGGCATAGAGAATCTGTCTGGCACCAGGGATGTGGCCGCGGCGAAAATCGCCTTGGTCATGGCCGACGTGAAGCACCACGACGTTCGAGTCGCCGAGGTGTCGGGCGAGCCAGTCGGTGGAAACCAGCATCGAGTTGCCGGGCGCTTGAGCGCCGGCGCTGGCGAGTGCGAAAAAAGCGGCGATGAGGGGACGCATGTGAGGCGGTGGCGGTGGGTGACAGCGAATCGCTCAGGATGACCTACGTACCCCGCCCGCGCTAGTGTTTCGACGAAGTTCGGCTGTGCTTCACGCGATAGTCGAGCAACACACATTCGCCGGACAACTGCCGGCATCGAGTAAGAGCCAACTTGATCCGACGCTTGGCGTCGAGGAAGAATGGAACGCCGGATCCGAGGACGATGGGGTGAATGTTGAGCCCGACCTCGTCGATCACATCCGCCTCGAACAGGGAACGCGCGAAGTCGCCGCCCCCGAGGACAATGATGTTCTTCCCCTTCTGCTTTTTGAGGCCGCGCATAAAGCCGCCGGCATCGCCGGTAACGAGCTGCACGCCCGGCTGGTCGATTCGCTTCAGGGTACGTGAGAACACATAGGTCTGCATGGGCGACGGCTCGGAGGCGCCGCCGGCGGGTGCCAATGCGGCAGCGACTTCCCACGTCTTGCGGCCCATGACGAGCGTATCGGTCGCGCTGAAGTACTCGGTCATGACTTTGTTGACGTCGTCGCTGAAGTGCAACCAATCGATGGAACCGTCGGCGCCGGCGATGAACCCATCCAGACTGCACGCGGCACCATAGACGACTTTGCGCATGAGACCTCCCATTGGCTGGCTGGCGCTCGGTCATTATACTAAACGAGCATTTAGTAACGATACTATATCACCATTCAGAAACCGTCAAGCCCAGCCCACTGCTTCATGAGTCCGCGGCCCCGGAAGGTCACCGACGAGGACGTTTTTGCGGCGGCGTACCGGGCCATGCAGCGCCTGGGTCCGTCGGAGCTGACGCTCGCCGAGATCGCGGACGAGGCGGGAGTGACCGCTGGCGCGCTGGTGCAGCGCTTCGGTTCCAAGCGACGGCTGCAGGTTGCACTCGCGGGGGCGGCCGCGGAGTCTTCGGGCGCGTTCATCCAGGCGCTCAGGAAGAAGCATCGCTCGCCGCTCGCGGTGATCCTGGATTACGCGAATTGCATGGCCGCCCTCGCCAGGTCGCCCGAGGCACTGGCGCGGAGTCTCACGTACCTCGCCACCGACGTCTCGGATCCCGAGCTCCGGAAGTACTTGCTCGTGCAATCGCGTGCCACGAGGAACGCTTTCGAAGAGCTCCTGCGCGAGGCGGTCGAAAAGCGGGAGCTGGTCCCCCGCACCGATACGGCGGCGCTCGCGCGGATCATTGAAACCGTTATCGGGGGCGCGCTGTTCTCAT